>NZ_VTDU01000004.1:0-174956 GCF_035615615.1 Acinetobacter sp. MD2(2019)
ACAGTACGTTATGAGTGTTTAAATCAGCAGTTATTTCGAGATATTGAAGACGTTCAGAACTATACAACAGCATGGCAATACTTCTATAATCATGAACGACCACATATGTCAGTTGATGGTAGACCACCTAATTTTAAACAATAATAAAGGCTTAGGATATTCTACTTATAGATTCGATTAATAATGGGGGTATTACCGATCCAATCCAGTAAATCATGCCTGTACGTAGAAGTATAATAATTGAGCTTGCCCATGAAATTTGTGTTTCTGTGAGTTCTGTTTCTTTTCTACGATTGCCAAACAATAAAAATGACGGTCGGAATGTATCAGGTAATAATAAACAGCCAATTGGCATGAGGCTAAATAAACCTAGCCATGGTGATGATTGTAAACCTAACGTATAGAATAAATATCCAATTGCAGCACAAATGCCTGCAAGGATCGCATATATCATCCATTTTTCATCTTGCAGATTCTCATTAATAACGTTGTTAGTGTCATCTTTGGCATTTTGTTGTATGCAACCAAACAGAATTATACTAAATATTAACCATATAAGTGTTAGAGTAAAATTGAAATCTGAATTGAGTAGAGGGGTGACTCCACAAAGTATTAATCCACTAAAAAACCAGATCATTGTGTAATTTTTTAGATCATCTTGTTGATTTAAAAGTACAACTATTTCTGCATGTATAATTGGTTGAACAATATAGGCATAAAAATATGTCACTATTGCACAAACAGTAAAGATTTGACTGTAATTGAGTGCAGGATAAATGAAAACAGCTAATATTTGGTAAAGGCCTGCCAGTAGCACTAAATTGATCCATAGGAAATGCTGTTTTTGGTTAAGATTAAGGCACTTTATGAATTGAAAATTATGATTTGATGCGGTATTTGTGAGTCCAATTTGTAGGGCTGTTTCGTATAAATTTAGGCTCGGTGTTTGTCGTTTTAATTTTCGATTAAACTGATATGTTCGAATAGGTGCAAACGGTTTGTTTCCCGAAAGTATTTGTAAATTATCATAATCTTCGTTTGAGAGTTGAGAAATATCTTTATATCTGTGTAAATAATCGTTTAATCTTTCTTGTAGATTTTGTGCATAAAAACTGTCGTTATATTCCTGTGCATCTTCAGGATAAACCTGATGCCATAATTTTAAAAATCTAAAATATTGTGTGCTTGGTGCTTCAATTCTCAGTTGTGAAAGAACGCGAGTAAGTTCATCCTTAATTTCGATTTGTTCTGCCAACGTTAAGTCAAATTGTAATGCGAGTAATTGCTCATAAAGAATAAAGGTTTCATCACTGATATCGTCTTCCCACAGTGCTTTTCCTGTTTGATGTAATAAAACTTGATACAGTGCTAAATATTCAGTCTGTTCGGTATCATTCGGCAGATTGTGTGGATCAAATGAATCTATTGGTGTTGAGCGTTGTTCATTTTGGATTTCATCTTGAGTCGATTTTGCATCATCAAGGACTGTCAAAAAATCATCTAAATCATTTTCTAATAATAACTGCTCCATTTTATCTTGATATAAATTTTTCAAGTCGGTGTTTGAAAGTTCATTTAGCCGCTGATGAAATTCAGCAAGTGCAGCACGAATATTGAAATGAATATCTTGTTGCTGAATGTGTTGTTTTAGATTCTCAAATAATGAATCGATATCGAATGCATTCGTCATTGAGTACAATTGATCAGGATGATGAATATCTTCAGTTTCCGTATCTGAATCTAGCCATTCAAAATTATTCTCATTTTCATCATTATCTGTTTGATATAGATTATTCTCAGCAGCATGCTGTGCTTCTGCCAGTGCCTCGCGAAGTTCAATGAAGGCTTCAGGTTGAGTGTCTTGATCGATAAGTTTTAATTGCTTTGCATATGCTTTTCTAATTTGTCTTTGATCTATTGTTGGCTCTAAATCAAGTTTTTCCCAAGGTGTCATTGATGATACTCAAAAATATTTCATTAATTTATTCATGAGATATCTTAATAAATCTATGCAAAAAAATCCCGCATATTTTAATGCGGGATTTTTCACATCACTTGAACTGGAATACAGTTCGCTGTGTGATTTACAGTATTGTCTGGATTGGCATAAACTAAACGAGGGTGATGTGCATCTGCCTCTTGTTCGGTAAAGTCAGCAAAAGTAGCAATAATGACTGTATCGCCGACTTCTGCTTGGTGTGCTGCACCGCCATTCACCGAAATCATTCCTGAGTTGTTTTCACCGCGAATAGCATAGGTGGTAAAGCGCTTGCCATTGTTCACATTCCAAATATGAATTTCTTCATATTCACGAATGCCAGCTAAGTCCATTAATGTTCCATCAATGGCGCATGAACCTTCATAATGCAATTCTGCATGCGTGACCACCGCACGGTGGATTTTACATTTTAATAAACGCGATAACATGAAAGCGTCTCCTAAAAAACACATCATAGGGATGTGCTGATTTTCTCTTTAAGCAAAACGCAGTGAACGTGCTGTTTAAAAAATTAAACAACAGACAAGAGGGAAATCACGAAAAGTTTAAGTGGGTTTGTAGGCGTTGATTTGATTCATGGCTTGAGAAATGTGCCCATCCACCAAAAGATTGGTTTTTGAAAGCGCATAATCTAGGGCAGAATCCATAAGATCTTGTTCACTTTTAGGGGCTTTGCCTAAAACATGACCAGAAACTCGATCTTTAGCACCAGGATGCCCGATCCCAATACGTAAGCGATGAAAATTGGCACCAATATGCGGGACAATATCACGTAAACCATTATGACCACCGTGGCCTCCACCTGTTTTTAGGCGAATGACACCAGGATTCATATCTAGTTCATCGTGAGCGATAAGGATCGCTTCAGGGTTAATTTGATAAAACTTAGCAAAAGGCACAACACTTTGACCCGAACGGTTCATAAAGGTTGTTGGGAGTAATAGACGGACATCGTGACCTTCTATATTGCCTCGACCACTGATTCCATAAAATTTAGGATCAGCTTTCAGCGAAATGCCGTAACGATCGGCCAGTTGTTCAACAAACCAAAAGCCAGCATTATGTCGGGTTTGAGCATATTCCTTTCCAGGATTGCCCAAACCGACAATGAGCGAGATGTTATTCACAACAAAATACGCTCAGAACCAATTACGCGCGTTTAAAGTCAGCGTGCATTGGTGTGTTTTTAGCAGGGTGACGTTGTAACGCTTGGATTTTAACGTTTTCAACAGTTTCGCCTACTTTGATTTGAACAACTTCTTCAAAGAATGCATTGTTGTCTAAAGCTTTTACAAGCTCACGAAGTTCTAAAGTGATTGCTACAGGTGCAGCTTCACCACCGTAGATGATTGCAGGAACTTGTGCTGCATGACGAAGGCGGCGGCTCGCACCTTTCCCTTGGTTATCTTCAGCACGTGCTTGAGCATTTAATACGAAATTAGACATGAGATATCCTCATTAAGTTAAATAAAACTAGATCTGCGACCAATCTAGTTGAGTAAAAGCCCTGCAATAGAGCAGGGCTTATAGAAAAACTCGTGAAGTTTATAGATAGCTGTCAAACATTGCGCTAATCGATTCTTCGTTATTAATACGACGAATCGTTTCAGCAACCATGCTTGCAACCGAAACTTGGCGAATTTTACCTAATGCAATCGCTTCATCTGAAAGAGGAATGGTGTCAGTAACGACCAATTCATCAATCACAGAGTTGCGTAAATTTTCAATCGCTTTACCAGATAAAACTGGATGCGTTGCATAAGCCACAACACGACGCGCACCAAATTGTTTTAGTGCATCGGCAGCTTTACACAATGTACCTGCGGTATCGACCATATCATCTACGATGACACAGTCACGATCGCGTACATCACCAATTAGGTGCATCACTTGAGATTCATTGGCTTTTTGACGACGTTTGTCAATAATCGCTAAATCGATGTCACCCATTTGCTTCGCTACTGCACGCGCACGCACTACACCACCCACATCTGGCGAAACAACGACAAGATTGTCGTGTTGTTGCTGACGAAGGTCTGCAAGTAATGCAGGTGTACCGTAGATGTTATCTACAGGAATGTCGAAGAAACCTTGGATTTGGTCGGCGTGAAGGTCAATCATCACTACACGGTCAATTCCAACGGTTGTCAGCATATCTGCCACAACTTTTGCGGTAATTGGAACACGCGCAGAACGAGGACGACGGTCTTGACGAGCGTAGCCAAAGTAAGGAATGACAGCAGTGATACGACCCGCACTTGCACGACGCAATGCATCAGCCATTACCAAGATTTCCATTAGGTTATCATTGGTTGGGGCACAAGTAGGTTGCACGATAAAAACGTCTTTACCACGCACATTTTCAGTAATTTCTACTGCAATTTCGCCGTCAGAAAAACGTGACGCTGAAGCAGAACCTAAAGGAATGTGTAAGTGACTTACGACTTTTTGAGCGAATTGTGGATGAGCATTTCCACTAAAAACGACAAGATTGGGCATGAAGCACCCTTGGCGGTTGAGATGTGTTTAGAAGAATATGGCAGGGGCGGCTGGATTCGAACCAACGGATGCCGAGATCAAAACCCGGTGCCTTACCACTTGGCGACGCCCCTAATATGTGGCAGAACTTTAAAGGGTTTATCTTGTATTGTCAAGATAATCTTGCTTTGTTCTGTCTTTTTAAAAACTGGCAGGGGCGGCTGGATTCGAACCAACGGATGCCGAGATCAAAACCCGGTGCCTTACCACTTGGCGACGCCCCTAAATTTAGACTTTTGCAATGGCAGGGGCGGCTGGATTCGAACCAACGGATGCCGAGATCAAAACCCGGTGCCTTACCACTTGGCGACGCCCCTAATATGCAAAACTCTAATACAGATGATGGCAGGGGCGGCTGGATTCGAACCAACGGATGCCGAGATCAAAACCCGGTGCCTTACCACTTGGCGACGCCCCTAACTAAGCAATTGAAAACTGATTTAATGGTGACTCATCTAAACTATTAACCAAGTAAGCTGTACATGGTGAATGATTTAAAATGAACTCAATATTCATCGTTTCCATCACTTCAACAAAAACACAAGCACCTGTACCTGTAAGCTTTGCAACTCCGAACTGATCAAGATATTGCATTGCTTCATCGACTTGTGGATATAAACTTCTTGCCAAAGGCTCAAAATTATTTCCAAAATCAGATGGCGTTTGCTGATAGGCGCAAAATTTAGTTTGCTTGCTATCTCTTGTCAACTTTTTTTGTGAAAAAAGCAGTTGAGTGCTGATAAAACAGTCAGGTTTTAAGGCAATGAACTGTTTTTTAGGCAAATTGATGAAACTAAGCTGTTCACCAATGCCTTCTGCCCACGCATTTTTACCGTGTACAAAAATAGGAACATCTGCGCCAAGTTGCATTGCAAGTTGACTCAATTGCTGTTTATTTCGCCCACAATGCCAAAGTTGGTTGAGCACAATGAGTGTGGTTGCTGCATTGGATGAGCCGCCACCTAAGCCTGCACCCATCGGAATATTTTTTTCGATTTGAATGTTTAATCCACAAAACTGGCTGGCGTAAGGTTGAATTAACTTTGCCGCTTTATAAATTAAATTCTGCTGTTGTTCGACCGAATTTAAGCCTTTAATTTTAATTTCAGCGGTGGATGATGGGCTAAATTCCAACCAATCGTACAGATCAATTAGTTGGAAAATAGTCTGTAGTTGGTGATAACCATTGGCAAGTTGGCCTGTAATATGTAAAAACAGGTTAAGTTTTGCAGGGGACGGCACACGGATCATAAATAGAAAAATTTAACGATTCTGAATCACCATTGTAATACGGTTTTGTTGTCCATTTTCGAGATTTTGTTGTAAAACAAGTTTGTTTGGCAATTTCGCATCATCTTTGTAGCTTAAACTGACGTTCCAATCATCTTCGATAATTTGAATGGGACGCTGTTCGGCATCGGATTGCACTTGCGCATCGCTGGTGGCGGGTTTGGCTTGCACCCATTGCACTAAATGCGTAATTGGGGTTTGCCAACCGGTGGCTTTTTCAAGGAGCTCTTCTGCTGTGGTGGCGGTAATTGTCCCTGTTTTTGCGCTATTTAAGGTGACTGAACCGGGAGTGCCTTCAATATGGGTTTTGCCTATTCCTAGCGCCCCTGAGAGATCAATTTCGAAATGATCTTGCTGCTGCAGCCACGTAAAAAATGCGCTGCCAGATTGTTGTGGCGTGCGAACCCCAATTTTGCCTTGTAATTCAAATTGTGTGCTGGGTTGGGTTGCATCGTCGGTATTTACAGTGGGGGTTAAGCCAGTGTTTGGCTTTTGATAGTGCTGACAACCGGTTAAAAATAAACTGCTTGTAGTAAATACGCCTAAACAGAATTTAGTGAATCGCTGCATGGTGAACCAGACTCGTTTTGTGTTGGGTTGGGAGAAGTAAATTATTAAGTTGTGTAACTTGCGGATTTTTTGGGAATTGTTGCTGTAATTGCTTTAATAGCGCATTAAATTGTTTCATGTTTCCCTGTAAGTACAATGCTTTCGCTAAACGAACACCACTGTCAACATTATCGTTCATTGCAAATGCTTGTTTTAACGCAGGAATTGCTGCTGCGTAATCATTTTGCAAAAAGGTAATAAATCCATAAGTATCTAAAATAGAGGCTTGGTCAGGCGCATATTCTAAAGCGCGCTCGACATATTTTCGCGCATCATCTAAACGTCTATTTTGCAATGCTAACGTATAGGCATAGGCATTTAAGTATGTCGCGCTATTGGGTTCAATCGACAATAATTTGTTCAAGTCTTTTTCTAAACGCGTACGATCTTGATAAGGATCGAGCAACAAGACTTGCGCATAAAGTAAATCGGGGTCGTCTGGTAAATTTTGAATAGCTTCATCCAGCAGTTCAATTGCAGCATCTTTATGGTTAATTTTCTTTAAAATATCGGCCTGCAATTGGTATAAAAAACTCGCATGTTGCGGATAATTCACACGTTCTTGGGTTAAAAAACGTAATGCATCGCCAAGTTTGCCTTCGGTGTCGTAAATATTGACTAAATTTCGGCGAGAAACCGTGTATAAGCTGCCATCGACCAGTCGGTAATAGGTTTTTGCCGTTTCGTAATGCTTTTTACGTTCGGCATTAATGGCTAAATAATAATAGGCATCATTTTGATATTGCGAGGAATCTTTAAGTTGTAATAAAAATTGTTCTGCCTGATTGTACTGTTTTAAATCGATACTGGTTAAGCCTGCAATAAAAATGGCTTCATCGGCATTGGGCCATGTACGAATAATATATTCAAGCTTTTTCAGTGCAAGTTGTGGCTGTTCAATTTTAATTAAATATTTTGCCTCAGCCAAATGAACCTCTAAGTTGTAGCGATGCTTTTTGCTCGATTTAGCGTACCAATTCATGGTGGCTTTTTGGTCGCCAGTAGCTTCGAGTAGATTGGCTTTAAGTAAAATAAAACTGGTGACATTTGGACGTTTTTTTAATGCTTTTTGTAAGTTTTTGAGCGCCAAATCAGATTCGCCATTTTGTGCTTCTAAACTGGCAATAAGTACCAAAATAGATGGATTGTTGCGCGCTTTACTTTGGCGCAGGGCGTTTAAAAGCGTGGTGCGATCTTCGGCCGATTCGGGGGTAATCCCGGCCAAAATTTCAGCTAAATCTGCATCTGAGTCGATATTTAAAATTTTATCCAGTGTAGATGCCGTCATCTCATATTTATGCGTTTTTAAGGTAATGTGCGCTAAATAAAACAGCGCTGGCACATCTTTGGGGTCGTCACTTACCCATTGTGAGGCAATATCCAACGCGGCATATAAATCATTTTCACTTAAAGCAATGTCTAGTGCGCGTTGCTTGGCAATGGTCGAGTTGGTGTGGATTGCAAGCACAGTATAGTTGTGTAAAGCCGTTGCAGGTTGTTGGTACTGCAAGGCAAATTCGGCAATCATGGCTTGCTTAAGTGGGGTTGGATTGTAATGGGTTGCGGTATTTTGGGCATAACTATTTGGATAAGCACACAACACCATGCTCCCTAGCATCAAGATTGTGCTAGAATAGCGTTGAATAAACAGGGCTGAATGTTGCCGAATAGTTTGTTGCAAAATTTCTTTATCCACATTTTTATGCTTATTATGACACCGATGACGCACAATAGCACTTGCATAATCTTAGTGAAATGATGATCTGACATGACGTTTTACGCAATAGGTGTCAATCATCAAACAGCCTCAGTGGAATTACGTGAGCGTGTTGCTTTTAATGCAGAACGCTTAAGCACACTATTGTCTGAACAATGCACGCAGTCGCACCTCAATGATCTAGTTGTTGTTTCAACGTGTAATCGCACTGAAATTTATGCGATGACAGAACATGCAGATATCTTATTGAATTGGCTAGCTCAAGCCAACGGTATTGATGTTAATCAATTGTTTAATCATGTATACCGCTACGATAATATTCAAGCCGTCACACATTTAATGCGTGTTGCCAGTGGCCTTGACTCGTTAATGTTAGGTGAGCCACAAATTTTAGGCCAAGTGAAAGCTGCATTGTCTTTGGCTAAAAATGCAGGAACGGTTTCTGGGCATTTAAACCGTATTTTTGAATATGCCTTTTATGCAGCCAAGCGTGTGCGCTCTGAAACCGCCGTTGGTAGTCATGCTGTGTCTATGGGCTATGCTGTGGCGCAGCTTGCGCTACAGGTGTTTAGTCACCCAGAAAAATTGGTGGTGATGATGGTTGCTGCGGGTGAAATGAATAGCCTAGTGGCAAAGCACATGGCCGATATGGGTGTTGCAAAAATTTTAATTTGTAACCGTGGCCGTGAGCGTGCCGAAAAACTTGCCCAAGAAATTAGTGCATTTGTAGATGTAGAAATTATTCCATTCGACAGTTTGTCTGAAAATTTATACCGTGCCGATGTGATTTCAAGCTGCACCGGCAGTTTGCACCAAGTTATTTCATATTCTGATGTCAAAACAGCCTTAAAAAAACGTCGTTATCAGCAAATGCTGATGGTCGATTTGGCCGTGCCTCGCGATATTGACTCGAAAGTTGAGCAGTTGGATGGCGTTTATTTATACGGTGTTGATGATTTACAAACTGTGATTGATGAAAACCTCGCTCAGCGTCGCCAAGCGGCAATTGAAGCTGAAGTGATGGTGAATCAACTTGCGACCCAAATGCTGAATCAAGAAAAGATTCAAGAAGCTTCTGGGATTATTCAGCAGTACCGTAATGCAGGCGAAGTAAATCAGCAACTGGAATTGGCGCAGGCGCTAAAGTGTTTAAGTGATGGGCAAGATCCAGCACAAGTATTGCAACAGTTTTCCCATCGTCTGACACAAAAGTTGCTGCATCCAACATCTTTGTTGTTACGAGAAGCGGCGACCGCGGAAGATCCTGCTCAATTTGAGTGGTTAAATGAGCATTTAGACGACATTTTAAAGGCGCAACGTACGCCTAAGCATAAAAAATCTTAATGTAAAAAAAAGTATGACTCCTGAGTCATAAATGGTATTTAGCTTTATTTTCTGTAAATAATTGATTTAATTCATTTAAAAAATATGATTTTCATCATTCCCAATTTGCTTGTTTTTAGCATATTGGCTATTTATTCGACTTACGTATAATAGATTTTGTAATGAGTAAAATCTCCGAAAAGGATATTGGTTGATTTTAAGCTATGTCGCATGCGTGGGCATGCATCATCCATATGACTGAGTTCGAGGGGATTGTTATGAAGACTCCACAAGATTTTAGCCAACTGTTGGCGCACGCTTCACCTTTTGTTCACCGTAGTCGTTTGTATCAGCAACGTATTTTAAATAAAGTCATGCATACGATGGGTCATACTAAAGGCAATGTGTTGGAAAACCTTCCTGAACAATTTAAAATTGATATGAAGGGAATTTCTGTTGGCGTGTTTGATGGCGAGTTTGAAGATCGTAAAACACAGCGCCAAAGCTTGCGCCGCCAAGGTGTACATAAGTTTTTAATTCCTGCCTACCAACGTTTTTTCTTTCATTAATAAAACGTTAAAGTAAGGCAATAAAAAGGTGAACATGTGTTCACCTTTTTTATTGGGCGATTTGTATTAAGAGACTAATCTTAAACTAATTTTTTTAGTTAATTCATTCAGCTGTTTACGCAAATTCATTGATTCTTGTAAGGATTGCGGATTCTTAATTTTAAGTTTTAAATATTTTTCTTGAAGCGATAGCGCATTGTCTGTTGCAAAGTTGAATGCTTGTTCAGGGGTTTCAATTAAATGTAACACATTGGTACGTTGGAGAATGTCGGTTAAGGCATCTCTAAAGTTATAGCAGGCACCTAAGGCATAATAAATCGCACGTTCTTGGTCTTCTGGAAGTTGCTCAAAAATTTGGTCAAGCGTTTGCAATACCGCAGCCAGTAATTCATCTTCTTGGATATAAGCACGTAATTTTTCAAATTGTGGATATAAAAATGGATGGCAAATTAGCAAGCCGACCGCAAAATCTTCATTTCGGGTACGAATATTAAAAGACAGCGATGCATCGTGACTAATTTGTGGTGTATAACGTTTGCCTAAACCAAGTTTTTCTCGAAATGCTTGTGTGAGCAGGTAGCGATACGAACCTTGTTGAGGCAATAAATTGGTTAAGCCGCGTAACTCGCCCATGACCTGACTTTTACCTTCAGGGGTTGAGACGTCATGTTGCTGGGTCAGTAGCGCAAATAAAAAATCTGACAATAATGGGGCTTGTTGCCAAAGTTGTTGAAATTTTTCGATGCCTTCTTGTCTAATTAAAGAATCTGGATCGTGCTCATCGGGTAGAATAAAGAATTTTAGTTCACGGCCATCACTAAGTAATGGTAACGCAATTTCAAGTGTGCGTTTTGCGGCTTTTTGTCCGGCAGCATCACCATCGAAGGCAATCGTAATACGATGATTTCGCTTGAAGAGTAAATTTAAGTGCTCAGTGTTACTGGCCGTTCCCAGTGTGGCAACTGCGCCAGAAATCCCTGCTTGCTGTAGTGCAATCACATCCATATAGCCTTCAACTAAGAACCAGTCTTGTGCTTTATTTTTGGTGCCTTCATACAAACCATACAGCAATTGGTTTTTGTGAAACACTTCTGAATCTGGAGAGTTAATATATTTCGGTTTAATTTCGTCATTTAAGGCACGACCACCAAAGCCGACCACACGCCCTTTATGGTCTCGAATGGGGAAAATGACGCGGTCGCGAAGTAAGTCAAAATCACGGCCTGTTTCGCTGGTACGAATTAATCCAAGTTGTTTTAATCCGTCTATGTCTGCAGGGAAAGCCTGTTCTAAGTGCTGCCAATCTTCAGGGGCATAACCTAAACGCCAATTTTGAATGGTTTGTGCGTTTAAACCGCGATGTTTAAAATAACGCTGTGCAGTTGTGCTTTTGGGCAGTTGTTGCTGATAAAAAATAGCAACATTTTCAAGTAGGTCGTATAAATTGCCTTCTTGGGTTGCAGCCGTTTCAAAATCTAAAGATGGATCGGTTAAAAACGGATCTAACATGACGTTAGCATCCATTTCGAAATCGGGTGGAAAATCGATATTAGGTGCATCTAGTTGGCTTGGAGCTGGCGGTGCAGATGGCTCTTGCGGCAGCATTTTTTTATAAGTAAGTTTCTTATTGTCTTGATTATCCTTAGGCAGCTCAATACCGGCTTGGCTGGCTAAATCCTTCATCACTTCGATAAAATTTCGATTATCGATATCCATTAAAAAGCGAATGGCGTTACCGTTGGCTTGACAGCCAAAGCAGTGATAATACTGTTTGTCGCGGTAGACGTGAAAAGAAGGGCTTTTTTCCTGATGAAATGGACAGCAACCTGAATAGGTTCGTCCAGTTTTTTTAAGTTTTACGCGCTGACCAATCAGATCAACTAAATCAGTACGATCTAAGATTTGATCAATGGTTTGTTGAGGAATCGCCATAAAACTTAAGCCAGTGTGTAAAAAAGTGGAATCAGCAACAATGGTATCACATCTAGATTCCGCAAATACAAAATGCCAAAGGGCAAGTGATTCACTTGCCCTTTGCTTGTGTATAAAACAGGATGGGTTTATTCAGGCTTGTCGAGCAAACCAAAGCTTAGACGATTAGTCCAACTGCGTTTTGGTTTTTCTGGTTGTGGCGTTGCCTGAACTTCAGCAGGTGCTGGTGTTGCTTGCGCATCAGTTTCAGATTTTCCAAGTAAACCAAAAGATAAACGGTTGGTTAAGCTACGTTCGCTTGTATTACTGGTGTCTTTCGATTGCACTGCATTTTCATCGCTACGACCAAAAATACCTAAAGTCAGTTTATTGACGAAACTTCCTTCATTACGTGCTGCAGCTAAATTCACGCTACCATTGGCTTTAACCAATTGAGGGTAGTTGAGTTTAAGAATATTGGTATATTGCTGCGCCGTCGTGTTATCGCCCAATTTATTGTAGCTATATGCAATGGTTGCTAAGGCTTCAGGAATTTGTGGGGTTTGTGGGTAATGTTCAATCACCCATTGGCTACGTTGTGCAGCAGCCACCCACGCGCTACGCTCGATATTAAAGCGCGCTGCTTCCATTTCATGTTCAGCCAATTCTTGGTTGATGTATTTCATACGTAACGCTGCATCGACCGAATATTGGCTGGATGGGAAACGACGAATTAAATCAACAAAGTTTTGATAGGCACTTTTTAAATAGCTGACATCACGATGCGATTGCTTTAATGAGGTATAACGGATAATGCCATCATAGTTTTGCTCCATGTTGGCAACACCGCGTGCATAATACGCATACGCAACTTGTGGATGATCTGGGTTTAAACGAATAAAGCGGTCTGCTGCTGCCACCACACCCGGATAATCTTTTTGTTGGAATTTTACATAGATTAAGTCAAGTTGTGCTTGTTCAGCATGCGCTCCCGTTGGGAAATAGGTATCAATTGCTTGCAGGTTTTTGGCTGCTTCGGCATATTGACCTTTATTTAAAGCGGTTGCTGCTGAGTCAAAATAGACTTGTTCAGAGCTTTTCGGCCCAAGATCGGCCACTTCTTTTTTTGATGGATTACTGCTACAGCCCACAAATGTACTTGCAATGCCTAAAGAAAGAGCGAGCATAGTAACTTTATAACGTGGTAGCGACATAAAAATTCCTCAGTTAATACGGGCAATGAGCTACAATGGCAATATTAAACCATTATTGTCTTAATGAGCCAAATGACTTCAACACAATCTTCTCATTCTAATTCCACTGAAACAGATTTCAATTTACTTGAAGATGCTGACGATGCAGATAATCATAATTCGCCAGCAACTGCAACACATTTATCGTTGCAATTTCAGTTGGATGATTCGTATATCGGATTACGCATAGACCAAGTTGCAGCAACGGTTTGGGCTGAATTTTCGCGTGAAAAACTGAAACAGTGGATGAAAGACGGTTATTTGTTAGTAAACGGTAACAAAATTAAACCGAAATATCGCTGTGAAGGGCAAGAAATCCTCACTTTAGAGGTTGAGCTTGAGGCGCAAACCACAAGCCAACCAGAAAATATTCCGCTCGATATCATTTATGAAGATGACGATATTCTCATCATCAATAAACCTGTGGGTATGATTGTGCATCCGGGCGCAGGCAATCCATCGGGCACTTTAGTCAATGCTTTGTTGTATCACTTTCCAAAAGCGTCAGAATTGTCGCGTGCAGGTTTAGTGCATCGTATTGATAAAGACACCAGTGGTTTGCTGGTGGTGGCGAAAAACTTAGAAGCGCAATTTTCACTGACTAAGCAATTGGCAAATAAGTCGGTTTACCGCGTTTACGATTTGGTGGTGTACGGCAATATTGTGGCTGGTGGCACAATTGATGAACCGATTAAGCGCCATCCGGTAGATCGGGTGAAAATGACGGTTTTGCCGGGCGGTCGTGACTCGGTGACGCACTATAACGTTAAAGAACGTTTCCAACATTTTACCCGTGTGCAAGCACAGCTTGAAACAGGGCGTACGCATCAAATTCGTGTGCATTTTACTTATATTGGCTACGGTTTAATTGGTGACCCCGTTTATATGAGCCGTATTCGCGTTCCGGCGGGTGCATCTGAATTGCTGGCAAGCACATTGCGTGGGTTTAAACGCCAAGCGTTACATGCGGCTAAACTGGGGTTAATCCACCCACGGACCCGTGAGGAAATGACCTTTGAAGCGCCTTGGCCTGAAGATTTTGCCAATTTGGTTGCAGTACTGCGTGAAGAAGACCGCGCGTATTAAAATATTTAAAGTATGGTGCTAAAAATTGAAACTTGCTAAAGAAAAGGAAAGTAGCATGCAATTTGTTGATGGATTACCTAAAGGGGTCTTTGTGGGGCAGACGAAACTGCAACATCCGCAATGTCTGCCCAGTATGCAAACAGATTTAGCAGGTTTTAATTTAGCCTTACATGTACAGGATGATCCGGCACGGGTACAACAGCATCGTATGCAATTGTTGGCAGAATTTGCACCACATGGCGTAGAAAAACTGACGTGGATGACCCAAACTCACAGTACGCTTTGCCATACGGTCAATGAGCAAGTCTATTTTGAACCTTTGGTGGGTGATGGCTTGGTTACACAGCAAAAAAATCATGCACTGATGATGATGACAGCCGATTGCCTGCCTGTAGTTTTGGGCAATGCAGATGCAACCGAAGTCGCTAATTTGCATGCCGGTTGGCGTGGTTTAGCCGGTGGTATTATCGAAAATACCATTACAACTATGCAAACACAGCCGGCATGGGCGTGGCTTGGAGCGTGTATTAGTCAGCAGCACTTCGAAATTGGTGTTGACGTGAAAGATGCGTTTTGTGCGAAATATCCGCTTGAATTTGCTTTTAAAGCCGGACAACACGAAGGAAAGTACCATGCAGATTTATACGCAATTGCACGGTACATTTTACAGCAAAATGGCGTGAGCCTTATTTTAGGCGGAAGCGATTGTAGTTTTGCCCAAACTGAAGATTACTTTTCCTATCGCCGTAATTCGAAAACTGGGCGCATGGCAACATTCGTGTTTATGCAGTAAAACATGATAAAATCGGCCTATTCTTTCTAGCTTTGTTGCCATTATGTCTGTGCAATCTAAAACACTCGCTATTGTTTATCATAGTCCGTATGGACACACTGCAAAAATTGCTCAGTATATTGCCAAGGGCGCAGAAAAAATTGGCGTTGCTGTTCATGTCATGTCGATAGAACATATTGAGTGGGATCTGCTTGACCAAGCCGATGGCATTGTTTGGGGTAGCCCAACGTACATGGGTAGTGTAACTGGCCCTTTTAAAATGTTTATGGACTCGACCTCAAAACGTTGGATGAGCCGAAAGTGGCAGGGCAAACTTGCCGCAGGTTTTGCAAATTCTGGTGGTTTAAGCGGCGATAAATTGTCTGTTTTACAGCAAATTAACTTATTTTCGATGCAGCATGGCATGATGTGGGTAGGTTTACCGTTGTTGTCGACTGGGCAAGCGGAAACCGATTTGAATCGTTTAGCCAGTCATTTGGGGTTAATGACGCAATCAAATAATGCCCCGATTGAGCTAACTCCACCACAAGGTGATTTAGACACCGCAGTGTGGTTTGGTGAATATTTGGCGTTAATGTTAAATCGAATACATTAAGCCTTTGATGATCTTCGCGTATTCACGAAGATCATCCGTTATTTTTAATCCGCTTAATCAACGCTGTTTTGTGTTTTAGAAAAGGTGAAATCTTGTGTGACCTGAATTGGATATGGCTTGCCATTAATAATCAGTGGATGAAATTTGACTTTTTGACGATATTCTTGCAATACATATTCATCTAATTCAGCCACACCACTGCTTTTAATAATTGTAGCTTGGTTAATGTTGCCGTTATTATCTGCTGTTGCATACAGTGTCATGCTGCGTTCTTGACCTTGAAGCATTCGTTTAGAAACCGTAATGTTAGGTTCATAAAGAATTTTTGGTGTTCGATCAGCCAGTATGCTAAAAGGTTGCATCGCACGGACGGGGTAATAGACACCGTTTTCTTGATAAGGGCTTAATTTTGCACTTTTAATGGCCTTGAGTAGGATATTATCTACTTTATCTAGTCCACTACTTTTAATGATTTTGGCATCTGTGATTTGCCCATTGGGACTGGTTTCAAAGAGTATCTGTGCGGTTCTGTCGTAGCCTAAAAGAATTTTGTTATTGATATTCACATATGGCTTTCGTAACCATTTTACTTGATTTTGCGTCAAGTTGGCGATGCTTGGCTCGGCGGCATAACTTTGAAAACTCAAGCTAAACAAGAGAGGAATACAACACCGAACGATTGTTTTTATTACAGTATTCATAAATAAACCCTATAAAAATAGGCAAGATATGCAGGATGATTAACGCGTTGTTGTTATCTAAGTATTGATTGCCCAAGCTTTTTGAGCAATCAATTTAGTGATTTACTTGTGAAATAAACGTGCTTTGTCGCGTTGCCAATCGCGGTCTTTTTCACTGGCGCGTTTGTCGTGCAATTGTTTCCCTTTAACCAAAGCAATTTCAAGCTTGGCTAAATGACCTTTCCAGTAACAGGCCAATGGCACACACGAATAGCCTTTTTGTTGCACAGCACCCATGAGCTGTTCAAGCTGACGGCGCGAAAGAAGTAACTTTCGGCTGCGGGTGGCTTCAGGCACAACATGCGTTGAAGCAGACAACAATGGCTGAATCTGGGCGCCAAACAAATACGCTTCATCATTTTTAAAGAGGATGTAGCTTTCTACCAGACTCATACGCCCAGCACGTAACGATTTGACTTCCCAGCCTTGTAAAGACAAGCCTGCTTCAAATTTTTCTTCAATAAAATAATCGTGACGGGCACGTTTGTTTTGCGCAATGGTGCCGCCATTATTTTTCTTAACTACAGTTGCTTTCGCCATAATCACATCAATCCAAATCTATGCTTATTGTGCCGTAAACTTGGGCAGAGGTGAAGTATTTTCAACAACTTCAGCTTGAGTCCTTCGCTAAAAAAATAACTTTTTGCTAAAATAGCCACATTCGAGCTCAAACGAGAGAACATTTGGATGTTTAAAACACGCGTCATTTATCCGGGAACTTTTGATCCAATTACTAAAGGACATGTCGACTTGGTGGTTCGTGCATCAAAAATGTTTGATGAAGTGGTGGTCGCAATTGCCATTGGGCATCATAAAAATCCATTGTTTTCTTTAGATGAACGCGTTGCCTTGGCAAAAGAAGCATTAAGCCATTTAAATAATGTTGAATTTATTGGTTTTGATGGCTTGTTGGTAAACTTTTTTCAAGAACAAAAAGCCACGGCTGTTTTGCGTGGTTTACGTGCGGTGTCTGATTTTGAATATGAATTTCAGTTGGCGAATATGAATCGAACTTTAGATCCGAATTTCGAAACCGTATTTTTAACACCAGCCGAACAATATTCATTTATTTCATCAACCATGGTGCGTGAAATTGCGCGTTTACATGGCGATGTATCTAAATTTGTGCCGCAGCATGTGGTCGATGCTTTTAATCGTAAATATCAATCTAAATAAGGTTTAGCTTGTGTCTTTATATATTACCGATGAATGTATCAATTGCGATGTCTGTGAACCGGTGTGCCCGAATGAAGCAATTTATTTTGGCGAACTGATTTACGAAATTGATCCTGACTTGTGCACCGAGTGCGTGGGGCATTTTGACAAACCGCAGTGCCAGCTTTTTTGTCCGGTCGATTGTATTCCGCTCGACCCAAATCATGCTGAAAGTCAAAATCAGTTACTCGAAAAATATGAACGGTTAATTGCGCAAAAAAACACAAGCAATTTAGAATAAGATTTGTTACTATACGCGCCGAAGTGAGCTGGACGGTCGCTGCTGTGGAGGTCTTCGTGACTAAAGCAGGGGAGGAAAGTCCGGGCTTCAAAGGGCAGGGTGCCAGGTAACGCCTGGGCGGTGTAAACCGACGGCAAGTGCAGCAGAGAGTAGACCGCCTCATTCGTGAGGTAAGGGTGAAAGGGTGCGGTAAGAGCGCACCGCGTGGCTGGTAACAGTTCACGGCAAGGTAAACCCCACCAGAAGCAAGACCAAATAGGAATCCAATAGGTACGGCCCGTACTGGATTCGGGTAGGTCGCTTGAGCGTACGAGTGATTGTACGCCTAGAAGAATGATCGTTCTCGACAGAACCCGGCTTACAGGCTCACTTCTTTAAATTTTTGAAAAAAAGCTTGACGCTGTAACTTAAAGTTACGATAATGCGCGCACAGTTTTCGGCTATGTAGCTCAGTTGGTTAGAGCACCGCACTCATAATGCGGGGGTCACAAGTTCAAGTCTCGTCATAGCCACCATTTTATAGACCACGCACACGCGTGGTCTTTTTTTATGCCTTAAACCCATTCAACGTGTGCAAACGCTTTTTGATAAGCGCTGCAATCAATCTCTGATTTATCATCTTTATTGCTAATTAAAGCGCTAATTTCGCTCGGTTTGGCATAATTTACACGGCTGATGACATCTAATTTACTCTGATCTGCCAAAATAATCGTTTGCTGGCTTTGTTTGAGCATGGCTTGGGCAATATGTGCTTCTTCGGTGTAAAAGCTACTCGCGCCGTATGCTGGGTGAATACCAACTGGCGATAACAGTGCAATATCTGCCTGATAGCGATAAATTTCTTGAATCAGCAGCTCACCTTGGGTTTGCGCGCGTTGTTGAACACGCCCACCCAATAAAATAATTTCATGGTTCATTTGTTCGGCATCGCTGGCCATGGTCAAATTAAATACAGCCTGTAAACTGTTGGTTAAAATGGTTAAACCTGAAAGCGTGCGCAGTTCTTCTGCCAAAATAGAGGTTGTGCTGCCTGCATCCAAAAAAATGGTTTGACCCGATTGTAAATGCTGAATCGCGGCGCGTGCGATGGCGCGTTTTTCTTTGGCAAATTGGGTGTTTCGAATATGCAGCGGTGCTTCAACAGCAATACTTTCAGTTGCAACCAATCCACCATGCACACGTTTAGCAACACCAAGTGCTTCAAGTTCAATCATGTCTCGGCGAGCAGTTTCTCGCGAAATCTCCAACTCATTCATGACACGTTCAGTACTTAAACGCTGTAATTTTTTTAATAATGCCTGAATGCGATGTAGGCGTTCTTGTTGCAACATGGCCATTCTCAATAAATATTTAGCCGATATAGTAAAGCCAAATGCTGGAAAAATCGAATCATAATTGTGTATAAAAAAGTATTTGTGTATTTTATTGCATTTTAAAAAAACTCGGATTATGATCAATGGATAGACAAAAAACGACCTAGCACACAGATTAGGATTCACCCGAGGAGAACTTCATGGCAACACGCTCAACGATTATGGATACCAACAGTTTCCGTGCAGAACATGCCGATGCTTTGGATGCAGAAACACGTAAATTAACGGATAAACGCAGTAAAGTACTTGGTGAATCTTACCGTTTGTTTTATCGCAATCCTGTGCATTTGGTGAAGGGTGAAGGGCAATATCTTTGGGATGCGGCCGGCAATAAATATTTAGATGTGTATAACAACGTGGCAAGCATTGGGCATTGCCATCCTGCGGTGATTGAAGCGGTGAATGCACAAATGCAAATGCTGAATACGCATACCCGTTATTTACACGAAAATATTTTGAACTATACCGAAGAATTATTAAAAACCACGCCAGATGAAATTGACCGTGCCATGTATATGTGTACTGGTTCAGAAGCGAATGATTTGGCGATTCGTATTGCACGTGAATTTAGCGGTGGTACAGGCATTATTGTCTCGCAAGAGTCGTATCATGGCACCAGTAGCTTAACCTCGGGTTGTTCGCCAGCTTTGGGGACAGGTCAGGCTTTGGATGCAACCACGCGCTTAGTGCCAGCACCCGATCATTACCGTATTCAAACCGAAGATTTGGGTGAGTGGTTTGCAGATCAAATTCAACAACAAATTGATGACATGAATGCCAAGGGGATTAAATTTGCAGGCTTTATGGCCGATTCGATTTTCTCGTCAGATGGTGTGATGCCAAACCCAGCAGGTTTCTTGAAAAAGGCAGTTGATGTGGTGCATGCCAATGGCGGTATTTTCATTGCCGATGAAGTACAACCTGGTTTTGCCCGTACAGGCGATTCATTCTGGGGCTTTGGTCGTCATGGGGTCGTGCCTGACGTGATTACCACCGGTAAGCCAATGGGTAACGGGATTCCTGTGTCAGGTTTATTGGCGAAAAGTGATGTCTTGGCTGCATTTAGCGACAATATTCCTTACTTCAATACCTTTGGTGGTAACCCAGTTTCGATGGCGGCAGCGCAAGCAGTGTTAAAAGTGATTCAGGAAGAAGAATTACAAGCACACAGCAAACGGGTCGGTGCGTTATTACAAGCCGAATTGACCAAGCTGATGGATGTGCATGAATGCGTGGGCGATGTACGTGGTGCAGGTTTATTTATTGGCTTTGAGTTAGTTAAAGACCGTGACAGTAAAACGCCAGACAAACAATTGGCTTTGGATTTAATTGAAGAATTACGTAACACCCATCGTGTTTTAACTTCGGTTGCAGGACCGTATGGTAACGTGTTGAAACTTCGCCCACCACTTGCATTCCAAGAACATGATATTGATTGGTTGGTGAGTGCTCTAGATCAATCGATTCGTAAACTTACAGCTTAATTATTTGTAAACTGAACCCCATAAGTTGAACAAAATTTATGGGGCTTTTAGTCGATATAAAAATGAAATTATTTGTCTAAAAAAGCCAACTCTTTTTCTGTGTAGTGTTCACCACAAATCGCTTTAGGAACAAAAAGATCATTCTATTGCCGCAAAGTTTTATGCGATAAACTTAAATCAGTCGCTTGTACCTTATGTTGCCAATGTTTAATTTTGCGAATCTAAGAATTGTTAGCCGATGACATAATTGCTTTTGCTATTGTCCAAGTTGGGCGATTAGCTGCTGTTGCAACGCTGTAATTGATTAAAGCTTGATACAACTTGAATTGTATTTAGCGATAATTTCCAAGTGGGGCATTGTATGCATGGGAATTTATGTTTGAGGGCAAGCGAATTGAACAGAAGGTTTTAGGCGATCTGATTTTTAATACTGACCAAATGATGGTTGATGCTGGTCTAGCACATTTGGGTATTATTTATGTCTATGAAAACTTGGTGCAACAATATGTAGCAGACGGGCAGTTACAACCCATTTTAACTCAATATGCTTGTTCGAAAGCACCTTTTTATTTGTATTATTCAAGCAAAAATATCAGTCAATGGCGCTTAAGCTTTTTCTTGAATGGGTTAAAAACTATAACAACAGCCTTAATTTTAATGGCGCCATTGCCGTGGGTTTACCCCAAACCAACGCTTAAATGCGCGTGAAAATGCACTTGCTTCTGAATAACCCAATAAAAAGGCCATTTCAGAAATCGGAATATTTTTTTGTTTCATATACTGTTCAGCAAGTTCTGAACGGACTTTATCGACAAGCGCGGTAAAGGTGAAACCATCCGATTTTAAACGACGAGTGAGTGTGCAACCACTGAGTCCAATATTTTGGGCGATTTTTTCTAAATTCGGCTCACCTTCACTCAATTCAAGTTGAATATGTGAGCGAACCTGATCGGTTAAACTTTGGCTTTGTACGCTCAAATTCAGTAAACGCAAGGTATCTAGCATCATGGTCAATAACATAGGGTCGTGACTTGGCATAGGATGCTGAGTGTCTTTTTTAGCAATTAGAATAGAATTAAAAGGTTGATCAAAATAGACAGGGGCATTAAATAATTTACTGTGTTCTTGCCAAAAGGCAGGGCGAGTATGTTCAAAATGAATCTCGCGGGGAGAATAGTGTGGTCCTAAAACTTCACGAATTACATTCATGAACATGCCAAGAGTGAGTTCTGCGTCTTGGCGGCGAATTAGAATGGCGCCGTGATGAATTTGATAGTCAATTCGCCAGCTATCGCCTAAATCGACCATGCGAGTGAGGGTGTCTTTTTGGTGCAAATGAAAGTAATTGGTCATGTTGAACAGTGCACTTTCTAATGTTGCAGAGCAGAGTCCAATATAGCCAATCAGTCCTAGCGATTTAGGTTGAAATTGTTGCCCGTAGTGTAATCCAAAATTGTCGCAGCCAGAAAGTTCGGCGGCTTGTTCTAATACTTTACAGTAGTTTGGCAGTTGTAGGCTTAAGGTTGGGCTGTTAAGCAATTCGGGATTAATTCCACTGATGCCGAAAACACGGTCAACATCTGCACCTTTGAATGAAATAAAATGACTTAAACCTGATGCAGCAGAAGACAAGACCCCTTGATTGCACATGCCAGTGTTAAAAAGTGCAGTGCTACTATTTAAATGTTGCATATGACTCATCCTTAATCTGCCTAATTACTGTGCTATATTTAAGATTAATGCAAAAAATATGCCAGAATAGTTTTTGTTTGGTTTTTGGTCGATCCGTGACCAGTAAAAGAACAATAAAAGATCTACATGAAAAAAGGAATAGGATTTTGTTACCGATCTGTTGCCTTTTTAAATGATTGCTTTAATTGAATTAATTAATTAATTAATGTGTTTTTTTAAGAAAAGCCATTCAAAACAAACCTTTGTTTTGAATGATTGGATTGGTTGAAATATTTACAACATGCGAAAAAGTATTTTTTGAATGTTTTGCTTGGCTAAAACAATCTTTTTGAAATAGATTATTTTCAAATCGTGCACTATTTTAGCCAAGTTTTTTTAATTTTTGCGTGCTTGTTATGCCGCACCGACAGGGAAATCACGCGTATTGAGATATTTTTTACATAGCCGAACGGTATGGTCTGCCCAATCGGTGCCAAGGCTGAGCGCCATTTCCGTTTGTGCATGCGAGCCAATCCAAGCCATCATTTGAATACGACGTTGCATAATAAATGTTGGAATTAAGGCATATTCTTCATTACTAATATGTGCAACGCGCTCATAACCTTCAATCCAGTTTTCAACCCATTGTTGGGCTGGGGCAAGGTGTTCATTGAAGCTGATGGCTGCGGCTAAATCGTGCATAAACCAGCTCATACCGCAGTCATCAAAATCAATCACGCCAATTCGGTCTTGTTGTAAAAGCAAATTGGTTAAACGTAAATCTGCATGAATTAGACCATAACGATCGGAGGTTTTACCAAAATCTGCCAGTTTTTGCCCAATCGATTGAATGGCTTCTTCAACAATTGCATGGTCTTTGCTTTTTAAGTGGGGGGCATGTCGCCAATCGCCCCAATGACCGTCTGTTCCTAGCATGGTTTCATGATTCCAAATAATGCGGTCAAACTGTTCTGGAATTTGCCATGTTTTGCTGTGATGGTGCAGTTTTGCAGTAATTTGTCCGAGCTGTTGAAATGCAGTTGGATCAACATCGGTGGTTGGCATATCGCCATCGACCCAGTTAAATAGCACGGCATAACGGATATTGCCATCATCTAAATCTAGGGTGAGAACGCGTTCGCCTTGCTCGCTTAAAATGGCTTGCGGTACAGCAATGCCGCTTTGTGTCAGCGCATCGAGCCAGTTTAATTCACTTTCGATGTTTTGTTTGTTGTGATAATTCGGACGATGAAGACGTAACGCATATTTGGTTTCTGCGGTACGCACAACAAAAGTTGCATTTTCAGACTGACACAGCAGATTAATCTTTCCTTGATATTTTTTAGGATATTGTGCAACGGCTTTTTCAGCTAAAGCCTGTAGGGTTGCTGCATCTAAACATTCATTTTGTTCAACATAAATCATACTATTACCTCATACATCACAAGTCATCGGCTTTGGATGCAAGTGATCGCAATCCATTATTTGTATACAGCGTATGCGAGAATGAATTTTGCAGACTTGACAATAAACCATGAAAACTTGTCTTTTAATGTCAAGTTTCATCTGACTGACCGTCGCATTATCTAAACACGATGCAACATTAGGATGTTGCCTAAACAATATTTATAGTCTTCTATTGAGGGGAGAAAGCGATGAGTAGTCAGCTAAAACCGACATTAGGTACCTTTCATTTGTGGGGGATTGCGGTTGGATTAGTAATCTCTGGCGAGTACTTTGGTTGGAGTTACGGTTGGGGTGTTGCAGGAACATTGGGCTTTTTAATTACCACGTTAATTATTGCCACTATGTACACCTGTTTTATTTTTAGTTTTACCGAACTCACCACTGCAATTCCGCATGCAGGTGGGCCATTTGCTTATAGTCGTAAAGCCTTTGGTGAAACGGGTGGTTTTTTGGCTGGCATCGCCACGTTAATTGAATTTGTTTTTGCACCACCTGCAATTGCAATGGCGATTGGCGCGTACTTAAATGTTCAATTTCCAGACATTAATCCGAAATTGATTGCACTGGGTGCGTATGTGGTCTTCATGGGGCTGAATATTGTTGGGGTCAGAATTGCTGCAACATTTGAGCTTATTGTGACCATTTTAGCCGTTATAGAGTTATTGGTCTTTGTGGGTGTGGTTCAGCCGGGCTTTAGCTTTAGTAATTTTGTACTTAATGGGTGGGCAGGTTCAAATCAATTTAGTGGCGCGGCAATGTCGGGTATTTTTGCAGCGATTCCATTTGCTATTTGGTTTTTCTTGGCCATTGAAGGTGCGGCTATGGCAGCAGAAGAAGCCAAAGATCCGAAAAAAACCATTCCACGTGCATATATCACAGGTATTTTAACGCTTGTTTCATTGGCGCTTTTAGTGATGGTGTTTGCCGGCGGCGTGGGTGATTGGCGTACCATTGCAAACATTAATGACCCATTACCACAAGCGATGAAAATGGTGGTTGGTAACAATTCATCTTGGATGCATATGTTGGTGTGGATTGGTTTATTTGGTTTGGTTGCAAGCTTCCACGGCATTATTTTAGGTTATTCACGTCAAATCTTTGCGCTAGGTCGTGCAGGTTTCTTGCCACAAAGTTTAGCTAAACTTTCACGCTTTCAAACGCCTCATCGTGCAATTTTAGCGGGGGGTGTTGTGGGTGTAATGGCTATTTTTAGTGATAGCTTTATTAACATTCAAGGCATGAGTTTAACCGCTGCAATCGTTACTATGTCTTGCTTTGGTGCATTGCTTATGTACATTATGAGCATGTTAAGCTTGTTTAAATTACGCCGTTCAGCGCCTGATTTACCGCGTTCATTTATGGCACCAGGCTATCCAATTATTCCGGGTATTGCACTAACAATTGCCAGCCTTTGTTTTGTTGCAATGTTCTACTTTAACCCAATGATTGGTGCAATCTTTATTGGCTTCATTGTTGTAGGTTATATTTATTTCTTAATGACTAAAGCACAACGTGACTCTAGTGAAG
Source organism: Acinetobacter sp. MD2(2019) (assembly GCF_035615615.1). Taxonomy (NCBI): domain Bacteria; kingdom Pseudomonadati; phylum Pseudomonadota; class Gammaproteobacteria; order Moraxellales; family Moraxellaceae; genus Acinetobacter; species Acinetobacter sp. MD2(2019). Next base: position 25,402 of record NZ_VTDU01000004.1, read on the forward strand.
AAAGTCAGCAGCTCTTAAAAACAACCATTGAATAATCAATCATTGCGAAAAAGCCCGAACAGTTCGGGCTTTTTTGTATTTAATATTCTTGCAAAATCTTACCGCTAATAAAGGCAAAGTATTCTCGAAGCCAAGCATTATAACGGGTTTGTAACGGTGTTTTTGCGCCAAGCATCACGCTTTGTGTATAGCCTTGTTTTTGTGCAATCGCATGCGCGCGCAAAGTATGAAAATCACTGGTGACAATCGCAATGGGCATCGTCTTTTCAATCTGCTGTTGTTGTAATAATAGGGCGCTATTTTTTAAATTTAGTTCAGTGCTGGTACTTTTATCTTCTAAAATCATTCTGTTTAAAGCAATGCTTGGATAATACTCATGTAAATACTTTGCCATAATGGCAGCTTCGGTCTGTTTTGCTGCAAAATCGAGCCCGCCAGACAGCACGAGTAAAGTCTTGGGTTGCTGCATGGCTAATTCTGCTGCACGGTCCAAGCGCAGCGCGAGTGTTGGAGTGGGTTTTCCATGAATCGTTCCGCTGCCTAAAACAATAATGGCGCGTACATTTGGAGCAGTTGTCTGATTGTTACTTTGTGCGTGTAAAATCGTTGCAAAGTAAGCCAAGGATATCAACCAAACAGCGAACAAGCCGCAGCCAATACAAACTAGCGTTTTTGTTTTGTGATGTTGTTGTAGAAATAAGTGTAAAGATGACCATTTTAGGCCAATACAGATCAATACACTGCCAAGAAATAAGGGCAGCACAATCCCAATATGAATTTTTCCAAGCATGAGTAAATACAGGCTATCGATACAAAGAATGCCGCCTAGAATGATTAAAAGGATACGACATGTGTGAGTAATACAATTCATCATCTGTGGTGATTATTTTAGGATTAGATGGCTTGTATCATAAAAGTGTTGAAACAATATTGTAAACAAACGCTCATAGTGATTATTTTTTTTCACAGTAAGATATGCAGAAAATGAGCTTAAAATGAGTGTTGAATGAAAAAGTGGATGGTTGCCGCTGCGTGCAGTTTTTTTGTCTTAAATAGCCTAGGATTGTCCACAGCATCTGCTGCGCAGCCAGACGCTGTTGCGCAAAGTGCTGTATTAGACAATGCGACAGAGCAGCCAAACCATATTGATTTTAAATCGATTCATGAAAAACAGCATCGTCCTGTAGTGGCACTGGTTTTGGGTAGTGGCGGTGCCCGTGGCTATGCACATATTGGGGCAATTGATGTGCTCGAAAAAAATGGCATTCATCCCGATTTTATTGTAGGAACCAGTGCAGGCAGTATAGCGGGTGCTTTATATGCCAGCGGCAAGACGGCCGAGCAAATGAAAGATATTGCACTGAATATGAAAGTGAACGATGTTCGTGAATTTAAAATTCGTAAAAAAGGCTTTTTAGATGGTCAAAAAGTTCAAGATTTTATTAATGAACAAGTGAATAATTTGCCACTTGAAAAAATGAAAATTCCTTTATTTGTTGTGGCAACACAACTAAAAACAGGTAAAAAAGTTGTTTTTAATTATGGGAATACGGGGCAGGCGGTCAGTGCATCTGCTGCTATTCCAAGTATGTTTATTCCTGCAAATATTGCCGGACAAGAATATGTCGATGGCGGCTTGGTTAGCCCTGTTCCTGTTGAGGTGGCGCGTCAATTAGGTGCAGATGTGGTAATTGCGGTTGATATTTTGGCCCAGCCTAAATATACCGTCACAGATAATATTTGGGGTTTATTTAACCAAAATATTAATATTATGCAGCAGCATTTATCGCAAGTAGAATTGCAGCAAGCCGATGTGGTCATTCGTCCAGATATTCGAGAAAAAGCCCATATTTTTGATGTAAAAGAGCGTGCAAATACCATGCTTGCAGGAGAGGTAGCAAGCCAAGCCAAAATAAATAGCATTAAGCATATTCTTCAAGAACGTAGTAATGCGTTTGCTTTTAAAAATTCAAGCAATGAATTGGCGAATGTATCTAAAACATCAAATCAACCCAATGAGTAGCATGCGTTTGATGATTAGTTGATTAAGCTTCTTTGAATGATGTGTTTAAGCAAAAATTGATTAAACTCGTTGTGATCACACTTTTGCTTTGACGAGTGTGAGAGCTGAATAAAAAAGACATCTTCTTTTATGAAGATGTCCATTCTTTAAGAGTTAACAGTTGAGATTATCTGATTTAGATAGTGGTTTTAAAGATCGGTTTGTTTTTGTTCCAATAACTTATAAATTAACGCGCCAATCACCGCACCAATAATCGGTGCTACCCAAAAAAGCCACAATTGACTTAAAGCGGCTGTTTCAGCAAAAATGGCCACTGCGGTACTGCGTGCAGGATTAACCGAAGTGTTGGTGACAGGGATGCTAATTAAATGAATTAAGGTTAATGCTAAGCCAATCGCAATGGGTGCAAAACCTGTGAATGCGCGTTTATCTGTAGCGCCCAGAATAACCAGTAAGAACATTGCAGTTAAGACAATTTCAATTAACAAGCATGACATTAACGCGTACTTTCCTGGCGATAAGTCGCCATACCCATTACTCGCAAAACCGCCAACGCCAGTAAAACCTTGTTGACCTTGCACAATTAATAACAATATAAATGCAGCCAGAATACCGCCTGTCACTTGGACAATAATGTATTGAGCCAAATATTTGCTATTGAAACGCCCAGCAACCCATAAACCAATGCTTACAGCCGGATTAAAATGCCCGCCAGAAATATGTCCGAAGGCATAGGCTCCAGTCAGTACCGTTAAGCCGAAGGCAAGGGCAACGCCTGCAAATCCAATGCCTAATTCTGGAAAACTTGCTGCGAATATGGCACTACCGCAGCCACCAAATACCAGCCAAAACGTACCAATAAATTCTGCAAAATATTTATTCATAGTCGATTACTATTATTTTAAGAAGACTTTAATAAATTAGCAAAACAAGTCACGCTTTAAAATAATTTGTAATTTTGGTTTACAATTTATTGTTTTAATGTTGATTAAATCTTTGTAAATAGTTGAATAGATAAAAGATCAGAAAGGTTTGAATGTGTTTATCTGTTGGGTTGTGTAAACGACATGGAAAATTTGTATAACAGATGGCTAAATTGCACAAAAAATTTAAAATTCATATATAATCGCGCGTCAATACTCCTTTAGTCATGGATACAAAAAATGTCTCCTTTAGATCAAGTCGTACAATCATTGGAAGATCAATCTGAATTAACAATGACTGTTCTGATGACCCCAGACATGGCAAATTTTTCGGGTAATGTACATGGTGGTGTAATTCTGAAACTTCTTGACCAAGTGGCTTATGCATGTGCAAGCCGTTACTCTGGAAGCTATGTGGTGACATTATCTGTAGACAAAGTGACATTTAAAGAACCGATCTATGTCGGCGAATTGGTGACTTTCCTTGCGAGTGTGAACCATGTGGGTCGCACATCTATGGAAATAGGTATTCGTGTTGAAGCGCAAAATATTCGTAAACGCAGCATGCGCCATACCAACAGTTGTTTCTTCACTATGGTTGCGGTAGATGAGCAGGGACAGCCTCAACCTGTACCGCCATTAAAATTAGACAATGATTGGAAGCGTTGCCGTTTCGAAGCGGCAGAACAACGTAAACAATTGCGTTTACAAGAGAATCATCAAATTTCATGCAGCATTTATAAAGATAGCGCGAAAAAAGCGACCAAATAATCTTGATCAAAAAAAGACTGTGGGTAGCACGCCACAGTCTTTTTTTATGCAATTACAAAATGATTAGTGATGCATTTTGTGGTGCTTGCTCGATGTAGTATGTGAAGTTGGTGTTGCGGTATCTGTAGATGATGATGTTGTTGTAACAGCATCTGATGCAGCTGGGCTGCTATCGTTCATTTGCGGCTGTTCTTGGGTCGATACAATGGTTGGTTGTTCGGCTTGTGTGGTCTGAGGTGGTGTATCCATCGCGGCAGTTGTATTGGTTGCTGCAAACGCGGTTGAAACAGTCATTGACGTTAATCCAGCGAGCAATAGTGCTTTCACTTGTTTCATTTTGGCATCCTTTTAACGTTGGTAAAAAATCCAGATACATGGTCGTATCGGGATGTGCTCATACTAAAAGGATGTGCCGCGTTCGGCAATTAATCTGACAATTCGTAACCTTGGCGTTACTTGTTCTCTACGCATTCTGGGCTATTGTTAATAGATACAATTGATCTGTGACGATACAGCAGAAAATTGTGGTGAAATCTTATATTAAGCGTGTGTTTATTAAGCAATTCCTATACATTTTAGCTATAACTGAAATGAAGGTAGCGACACATTTAACATTTTTTTTGTGATTTAAGCGATTAAAGTTGTAGGTTTAGATAATTTAATAGCATCTTACCTATTCTAGAATTGGTTAAAAAATAGGTGTGATGGAATGAAAGAGCTAGAAATTATTGATTTAAAAGTGGGCGAAGGAAAAGAAGCGGTTAAAGGCGCTTTAATTACGACACATTATACAGGTTGGTTAGAGGACGGAACTAAATTCGATGCATCGATTGACCGCGGGCGTTATTTTGAATGTGTGATTGGTACAGGTCGAGTTATTAAAGGCTGGGATCAGGGCATTGTTGGAATGAAAGTGGGTGGAAAACGTAAATTGGTTGTTCCCGCACATCTTGCTTATGGTGAACGCAAAATGGGCAATATTATTCCTGCAAATTCGAACTTAATTTTTGAAATTGAATTATTTGATGTGAAAACGCGCGATGAATAATTTGTTTGTTGCGGATTAATCTTACACGCAAAAAATTGTTGATTTTCATCGTCTATGCGCGAGTGGTTGCACCAAAAAAGAAACGCTATTTTTCATTTTAGCCCTAAAATAGTTCTTGCTATTTAGATTGCATCAAAAGATAAAATCTACAGAGAATTCTCTGAAAAGGTGATAAAATGAGGGTGTATCTTTAACATGCTTAGATGAATTTTTTGTGGAGATTCTTTGCTTTTAAGCTAGTTTTCAGTTTAAGTCTCAAAAATGTGCATTATCATCGACCTGTCTAAAGCAGCAAGGGTTTGGTTTTTCAGTTTAATTGTTGAAATATATAACCAGTTGTTGGATGGGATCAATCAAGAAATTAGATTGTAAACGGAACAATTATGTTTAATCGTTTTATGGGTTCAGTCCTTGCAACATGTGTCAGTGTCGCAATTGCAAGCGTAACTCAAACAGCTTATGCTGCCACTGCAAAGAAGCCAAAAATTAATCCAAAAACATTAACAGTTATTGGTTATCACGAAGTTACGACAAATAATAAGGATGCGCTGATTCCGCAATACGCAGTCGATTCAGCACATTTTGAAGAACAAGTCCATTTTTTACAAAAAAGTGGCTTTAACTTTATTAGCGTAGATCAATTATTAAAAGCGCATCAGGGCAAAGCAGTATTGCCTGAAAAACCTATTTTGCTGACTGTGGATGACGGTTACGAATCTTTTTATCGTGACGTATATCCTTTTGTCAAAGCCAATAAAATTCCTGTGGTTTTAGCCATTGTTGGTTCTTGGGTTGATACCCCTGAAAATAAACAGGTTCATTTTGGTGATGATCACATCGCACGGAATAAAATTTTAACTTGGCCTCAAATTAAAGAAATGAGCCAAAGTGGTTATGTAGAAATTGCAAGCCATAGTTATAACTTGCATCGCGGTGTTTTGGGGAATCCACAAGGCAACTCAGAACCTGCTGCAACTACACGTATTTACGATACGAAAACCAAAAAATACGAAGGCGATGCGGCTTATGCCAAACGTATTTATGACGACTTAAAGAAAAACAATGACGAAATGAAAGCGCATGGCGTTCCTGCGGCGCGTGTCATGGTTTGGCCATATGGGCGCTATAATTTGCAAACGGTGAATATTGCGAAATCATTGGGTATGCCGATTACGATCAGCTTAGATGATGGTCCTGTTTATCTGAAAAAATCATTGAGTGCGATTAACCGTATTTTGGTTGAACACGATATGACTTTAGACAGTTTGGCGCGTGAAATTGAAGTTCGTGACAAAAACTTAGGCGATAACCATCGTCCGCAAAAAATTATGCATGTCGATTTGGACTATATTTACGATCCAGATCCAGCGCAGCAAGAACGTAATTTAGGTAATTTGCTCGATCGTATCCAGCAAATGAATATTACCACGGTTTATTTACAAGCCTTCTCTGACCCAGATGCGAATGGCTCGGCCGATATGGTGTATTTCCCAAATCGTTATTTACCCGTTCGTGCCGATTTATTTAACCGTGTTGCATGGCAAATTCAGTCAAGAACGCAAGTGACGCGTTTATATGCGTGGATGCCGTTATTGGCATGGGAATTACCAAAAAGTAATCCAGTGTCGAAAGATTTGGTGGTAACGCAGCAACCGAAAAATTCAGACCACTTGAATATGGGATATATTCGTTTAAGCCCATTTTCTAAGCCTGCTCGCCGTGTGATTGGTGATATTTATCAAGACTTAGCGAAATCATCGACCTTTAATGGAATTTTATTCCATGATGATACTACGCTGTCTGATTACGAAGATAACAGTCCTGAAGCGTTGGCTGCATATAAAAAAGCGGGCTTATCGACTGACTTAGAAGCAGTGCGTAAAAACGATGCCGAACTTGCCAAATGGACAAAGTTCAAAACAGATTATATTGATAATTTTGCATTGCAATTGGCAGGCGAAGTGCGTCAATACCAACCTTTCTTAATGACCGCGCGTAATTTATATGCACAGGTGGCATTAAATCCATATGCTGAAAACTGGTATGCGCAGTCATTAGAACAATCCATCAAGCGTTATGACTTTACTGCAATTATGGCGATGCCATATATGGAACAAGCTGAAGATAAAGATAAATTCTATTCAGACATTGTTAAGCGTGTGAAGACATATCCAGAAGGATTGTATAAAACGGTGTTTGAGTTACAAGCACAAAATTGGCGTACCAATCAGCCTGTAAGCTCGCAAGAGTTATCAGATACGATCAAATCATTATATAAGCAAGGTGCAATTCATGTAGGTTATTACCCAGACGATCCAATTAAAGGATTGCCTGAGGTTGGTCTCATGCGCCAAGCATTCGATTCAAAACCTGATCGTATCGTACGATAGGAGCTTTTATGTCAGCATTGCATCACTTCTGGCACTCGGCGTTGGCCTTTGTGTTCTATTATCCACTGTTTATGTCGTATTTGTGGATGATGGGCGCATTGTTGTTCAATATTAAAGAACGCAAAGATCCGCCGTGTGATCAACCACCTGCATTGACCGAATACCCAAAAGTTGCGGTTTTGGTGCCGTGCTTTAACGAAAGCGATAATGCAGATGAAACGATTAGTCATGCCTTAAAACTGGATTATCCAGATTTTGAAGTGATTGCAATTAATGACGGAAGTTCAGATAACACTGCCGAAGTTTTAGATCGTCTTGCTGCGAAATATGACAAGCTTCGTGTGGTGCATTTGGCGCAAAATCAGGGTAAAGCAATGGCGTTACAAGCAGGTAGCTTGTTAACCGATGCCGAATATTTGATTGGGATTGACGGCGATGCCTTGTTAGATCCGCATGCTGCCAAATGGATGATTCGCCATTTTCTACGCGATGAAACAATTGCAGCCGTGACTGGAAACCCTCGTATTCGAACACGTTCGACTTTACTTGGGCGTATTCAAGTCGGTGAGTTTTCATCTATTGTGGGTATGATTAAACGTGCTCAGCGCGTGTTTGGTCGTTTGTTTACTGTGTCAGGTGTCATTACCGCTTTTCGTAAAACCGCAGTACACGAAGTGGGTTATTGGTCACCCAATATGCTAACCGAAGATATTGATATTACTTGGAAATTGCAAAGAGCCGGCTGGGATGTCGAATTTGAACCGAATGCATTGGTTTGGATTTTAATGCCAGAAACCTTAACCGGTTTATATAAACAACGTTTGCGTTGGGCAATGGGCGGCGCTCAGGTGCTGATTAAAAACTTCGATGTCTTGTTTAAGCCAAGTTTAAACTTTCTTTGGCCATTAATGATTGAGCTTTGCTTAACATTGGTATGGTCTTATTTGATGCTCATTTTAGCCTGTATTTGGTTTGTAAACTTAATCGTTCCAAATTCATTCTTGCCAGAAATGAGTTCACCATTCTTACCTTATGGCACTGGAATTTTATTGGGTGCAACCTGTTTATTCCAATTTATGATTAGTAAGTGGATGGATAGCCGTTACGAAAAAACCTTATTCAAAAACTATTATTGGATGATTTGGTATCCATTTGTTTTTTGGTTGATTACTGTAACCGCCAGCATCATTGCTTTTCCAAAAGTATTGGCCAGAGGTGATGACAAACGTGCACGCTGGGTTAGCCCAGACCGTGGTATACGTTCAGACTCGTAATAATAGGTATAAATATGAGTACAGATTCTTTAATTATCGATTTAAGGTCTAAACTTCCTTGGCACAGACGCTATATGACCACCACCACAACAGCAATGTTATGGGGCTTCTGGTTCTTATTGTGGCGACCAATGGTGGTATTGTATACCCTGATTGCCTATGACAAGCCGTACGCATTTCATAAACTGTTTAATGCGTTTTGGACGGGCTTGCAGATGGACATGATCACGCTGATTGCTTGCGCAGTGGTGTTGTGTTTATGGTGTAAGTTAATTCCATCGCATACAGTCAAACATGTACGTGCCAAAGAAACCATGGACTATGCGCGTTATTTCGATATTCCTGAACAAGAAATTGTTGACGGACGTAACAAAAAGATTACCGTTGTTCACCATAATGAACAGGGTAAAATTGAACATGTTGAATAATATATCTTATTGATTTTATTAATCTATAATTAGGTAATTCATGCATTTATTTGGCTGAATTACCTTTTTTACAACTCACTTAACTATGCTTGCAACTTCAGATATTCGGTTCTATTCTTTGCAAGTTTTTGACTAGATTCAATTATGCTATGGCCAAATTAAATGCCGCGGAAAGTATCAGGGGGCTAGCCTGCCTTGCCGTTGTTTTTTCACATCTCTCCTTAAGTTTTTATCCATATTTACATCACTTTAGTACCGATGATCGGGCACATGGTCAATGGGATTATTTTATTCACCATTCGCCATTTGCATTCTGGTATTCGGGGACGGCCGCGGTATTTGTATTTTTTGTTTTAAGTGGTTTTGTATTGAGCTACGCCATTTTAAAAAATAGCAATATTCCGAAAAAAGTGGCTGAAATGTCACTGAAACGTTATCCACGCTTGGCCATTCCTGCATTTTTATCCTGCATTTTGGCATGGGCGGCAATATCGTTTACCCATATTAATAGTGATTTGGTGAATGGTTGGTTTCAGTCCTATGCAACGGGTACCATTACTTTAGCGCAAGCCGCTTATGAAGGCAGTATTGGCGCATTTTTATTTGCACAAAGTGGCAGTAACTGGGTATTGTGGACCATGCAAATAGAGCTATTTGGCTCAATTCTGTTGTTTGTATTGTTGCTGCTTTATCATTATCAAAAAGCCTTATTTTTTCTTGGCTCAATCTTATTGCCTTTGCTGGGTTTTTTCATTAATGAACGTTTCTTTTTAGGATTATTCAGTTTTGTGATTGGATCTTACATGTATTTGTACGGTCGCAAAATTCCTGCCATTGTGGGCTGGCCAATGTTTTTATTGGGATTGTATTTTGCTGGAGCACATAACAGCAGCCATGCGTATCGGTGGATTTACGAAGTCATGGGATGGCGAACTTACGATTACTGTAATTTCTTTTCGGGTATTTTGATTGTCTACAGCATTTTGCTTTGCGAAAAGTTATCTGATCTTTTTGATCGTCCAGCATTTATTTATTTAGGTAAATTGTCGTTTTCAATTTATTTATTACATATGATGATGATTTATTTAGTGTGTTTACCCGTATTTAACATTTTAATGGTGTTACATCTAAATTATGATTTATCGGTACTGTTGTCAGTGATGACTTGCTTAATCTCAATTTTGCTGGTTTCAGCATTATATAGCCGATATGTCGATGATTTTGCCGTTCGTGTTAGTCAACGTTTTGCCAAACTATTTATTCATTAAATAAAATTGATGCGTTAAAAAACAGTGCTTCAGCGCTGTTTTTTTGTTTTTGTTGCAAGCTCATTTTTTGCAAAATAACACTATGTTTGAGAATGAATATTTTTTATCATCGTAAACCTGAAAAATAAGCCATTGAAACAGAGAAAAAAGATGATGCGATTCAAGACCATGACACTCATGTGGTGTTTTTGGGGGATAACTACGGCTGCATATGCACAGCCCATTTTAGAAAAAAGTTCGCATAATATTGAAGAATACCGTTTAGATAATGGCTTAAGAGTCGTACTGGCACCGAATGGCAAAGCCGACAAAGTTTTTATGAATATGGTTTATTTGACCGGTTCACTGAACGATCCCAAAGGTAAAGGTGGTTTAGCACATTTACTCGAGCACTTGGCATTTAAGGGCACAAAAAATCTTTCTGGCGAAGAATTTCGCCGCCAATTAGACCAATACACCACAGCAAACAACGCATATACCGAATATTATTCCACGGTGTATACCAACACACTGCGCCCAGATTTCAATGCCATTGAACAGGTCTTGGCACTTGAAGCCCAACGCATGGACGCTTTAAGTTTGCCACAAAAATATGTCGCCTCTGAAATTCAAATTGTGCGCCGTGAACGCGAAATGCGCATGGATCAACCTGGAGTAGAAAGCGTTGATGCACTATTAAAAGCGGCGTATGGCAATCAATCGCTCGGGCGTTTACCGATTGGCGATTTAAAAGAGCTGACCTCAATTCAACACAATGAATTACAAAAATATTATCGGACATGGTACGCACCCAATAATGCGGTGATGGTGATGTCTGGAAATTTCGATAAAACCAATGTGCTAAAAGCCATTGAACATAATTTTGCTGTAATTCCAGCACGAACATTGCCACATTCGCAAGCAGTATCTTGGCTAGACTTAAACAAAATTAATCAGCGCCATTTTGTGGAACGCAAAGGCAGTCATTTAACCAAGAATTTAATTTATCTTGAACAACCGAATGATAAAAATGCCGTAGCGCTGTCATTTGCACCATATTTATATACGCTCGAGCCAAATGGCGTGTTGTATAAAAATTTAGTGGTGACGGGCAAGGTTGTCGATACTGGGCTTGAAGTAGTTAATAAACCTGCATACACCATGACCAATGCAGTGGCGTTATATACCCCAAAATTTGATGCAAACAAGGTGGAAACAGCATTAATTCAAGGGCTAGAGCAAGAAAATGATTTTAAAGCGGCAGATGTACAGCGGGTGAAAAATCTATTCAAAAATGGTTTAGTGAATATCTTGAATAGTTCATCGACCATGGCCAGTGTGTTAACCCAATATGTGGTAGATAAAAACGGGAAATGGGATCAGTTTTTTATCGAGCAACAAGCCGCGCAAGATATCTCTGTAGATGAGATTAATCGGGTGTTTAAGCAAACCTTTACGCCAAAAAATCGTATCGTTATTGATATTTTACCTACCGCAGAAGACCAGAAGAAAGCGCTACAAGCATCTACAGACAGCTCAAGCGCGGCGACAAAAGATAAGCCCACGCTTGCGGCTGAACCGCTAAAAAATATTGAATCGTATCAGGCAGATATAAAAAACTACTTAAGTAGTAATTTACAGAAATATCCAAAAATTGAGCAAAATATTCAACGTAGCCAGCTGAAAAATGGTTTGCGCTATGCTTTAAATCCAACCGCAACGCCAGATGATCAAGTGTATGCAAAAATCACTTTCGATTTTGGCGATGAAAAATCGCTATGGGCGAAAGACCAAATTAAAGATTTAACTGCATATTTATTAACGCGCGGTTCTACCCAGCATTCGTTACAAGACATTCAAGACCAAAGCATTGCCGCCAACGGCACATTTTCTGTCGATGGTAATATGCAGGGCATGACAATTACTATTCAGGCCGATAAAACGCACTTCAATGATTATTTTAATTATATTGTGAATGTATTGAAGCATCCTGCATTTAGCGCCTCTGAATTTGACTTGGCTAAGTCACAAACATTGGCCAGTTTTGACCGTTCATACACTGAACCTGCAACGGTTGCTGGTTTGGTTTTGCAGCGCTTAACAGAGCATTATCAGCCTGAAGATGTGCGTTATCACACTGAACCTGCGTATGAAAAATTAAAATGGCAGCAAATGACCAATCAACAAATTCAGCAGTTCTATGCACAATTTGTAGGTTTTAATCAGGCACAAATAGCGATTACAGGCGCCTTTGATGCGAAAGCAATGCAGGGTGTTTTGCAGAACAATTTTTCAAATTGGTCATCTAAACAACCTCATCAACGAATCATCAGTGCCTATCAGGCCGATGCTGCGCAGAAAGTACATGCTTTGGCAGAAAAACGTGAATTTGGGTTTTATGCCGCTGAAATGAACTTACCGGTTGGCGATACAAGTCCAGATGCGCCTGCCTTATATGTGCTGAGCGAAATTTTATGCGGTTCACAATTGAATTCGCGCTTAGGGAAAGAATTACGTGAAAAACGCCAATTAATTTATGGCTTTGGTAGTGAAATTTCCTTAGGCGCATTTAGTCCAGTGGGCGCATTAAGCATTGCAACTCAATATACGCCCGGCAAGGCAGATCAGGTGTCGGCAGGGGTGCATGCAATTTTACAGGATTTGATTGAGCATGGTGTGACGGAAATTGAGCTTGAATCCGCAAAAGCTAAAATTTTGAAAAAACGAGCCAGTTTATTAGATGACAGCCGCAAAATTCAAAAAATGCTAAATAGTCAGTTAAGTCAAAACATGACCATGCAAAACAGGGCAGACCGCGATCAGGCGTATGCTAATTTAACCAAAGCCGATGTAGATGCGGTGATTAAAAAGTATATTCTGCCGTCACATTTGGTTGAGGTAATGGCCGATGCTTATGGTACGGCACAGCCTGAACCTAAATTTTAAGTATCGCGCTGAAGTAGCTAAAATGGGTATTCATCGATAATGCCCATTTTGCATTTTAATGATCGTGTTTATGGGTGTGAAAATCTTCGTTTTTGCGAAAACGTAGGTAATTTTCAAATTGATCACAATATTCGTCAAAATTATCTTCTAGCATCATGTGAAATTGCTGCATTAAATATGAAATGACTTGCTCTTTGGCCTCACGCATTTCGTTGCCATCTTTGAAATTATTGGCGGCAACCCAAGAATTAAAACGCGCAGCAGAAAATAACATCGCCGCACTGACTTGAGCGCGTCTTTCAGCAGGATTTGGGGTTTCACCTTTTGCAGGACGACAAAAATCATTGGCAAGTTTAATGAAATCATCTGCGCGTTCAAAGAAAATCGCATTTTGAGCTTCTTCTTGGGTAACATCCGTTGCCTGAATTTTTTGAGTCATTGTTCTCATATCCAACATCAAAGAACGCATATTATAGGCAAAGCCTTGCAGAAACTAAACTGTTGTCGTACTCTAAAATAGCCTAAGCTAAATTTGAGCGATCTATGCAAGATGCAATTGAAATCCAAAATTTAAAACATGATATTCAATTACTGCGTCAAAGTATTTGGCCACCGCAGAATTTACTTTTGGTTGAAGGCTTACCTATTTATTATGCGAAAAATCATCAAGTTGAACGTTATTTTGAACAGTGGCAATCGCTTATTGAACGCGCACAAGCCTTATGCCAACCGTTTATGCAAGATGAAACGATCGATGCCATTCATTTGCCCAGCCATTTAAATTTACCTTTATTTTATTTCCATGTCGATCGGGTACGGCTGAATAAAACCCGTGCCAAAGAATCGAAAACTTTTCGTGGATTGCCCAGTTTAATCGATAAATGTGGACAATTTGATGATGATCACGTTGTGGCGATGCGTGCATGGCTTGAGTCTGATGATACGGCAGCACTGGTTGCACATCGTGAATTTATTGATTTACGAACCTATATTTTTCAACATGGCAGTAGTGAGTACACCCGCACCCGATTTTACACCACGGGAATTGTGCTTGGGGTCGAAGATGATTTTGAATTGGTCGATGCACGCGAGAAACCACGCAAGCAACGCAGTGATAGTTATAGTGATCCATTGGCCGATAATGGCACGTGGAAGATTTTTGGCAAATATAGATAAATCAATCATCTATAGTGTGAAAATCAAAGCATTGCGAACAATGCTTTGATATCTTTTACCAGAAAACGTCTAAGGTTAAGAATTTTTTTAATTTTTTTCGCAATGCCTTTTCATAACATTTTTGCTGCTGTTTAAGCCACGTATGAGAAGGCGAAGGTTTTTGATTATCCAACAATTGCTCGACCAATAAAATGTCATGATATTGACCAAAAACTTTCTGTAGCGATGCTAATTTTTTTACATAACGCTGCGTGGTTTTTTTGGAATACAGTCCTTGTACAAATTCGATATTATAGCGTAAGGCTTTGAGTTCTTTGCGTAAATCATGTTTTTGGGTCAGATTGAGCTTTTTATAATTGAGCGCAGATTTTGCAATTTTATGATGCAATTTTTTTAGTACTTTGGCGGCTTTGGTTTTGAGTTTGTACGTTGAATCTAGTGCTAAGTTGGGGGTGTAGGCAAAATCTAATAACTCAAGCCAAAGCTGGGTGGTCAATGGATCTTGGAAAATAGACGATAAAATAGCATCATCATTCATTGTGGTTGCAAGTTGAACGTTCAAACCTGCTTTTTTCATTTTAGGTAAAATACTTTGCTGAATAATCGTTTGGTCGCGTGAATTTCCCAATTGTCGAAACAATTCAGCCAATTGCTTATTCCAAGTGGTATTCATTTGTGTTGACCATCCCGAAAAATGTTTAAGCAAACTGCGTAAACGCCGAATCGCAACGCGTGCTTGGTGCACATGTGAAGCATCGGCAATATGTTCAGAAATGGCTGCCACATTTGGCAAAATATGTTCGAGGCAATTTGCAACCATGGCTTTTATTGCATTTTCAGCAGATAAATGAGCATCTAATTGGAATGCTTGCATGGTTGTGGCGGGCGAAACCCGTTTGTTTTGTGCCAGTAGATGTCCGCGTTCAGCTTTACTGCGAACATCTAGCCATAAATGGTAACGATTAACCCATTGGCTGGTTAGTGCAATTAAATCATGAATTTGTCCAGATTTAAGCTCAAATTCAACTTCTTGAATCGGGCGTTCGTGTTGCTGACTTTTTAAGCTGCCTAAATCGAGGCAGACTTCAATTTTGGATTGATTCAAATCAATTATTCGATAATGGCGTTGCACAATCGTTTCGAATTGCAGTTCTAAAGCTTGCCAATGTTCACCTAATGCCTGATTAAGCAACGCCAGTGCTTGTGGCTCATTTTGGTAAATCGCTAAATTTAACGATGGAATTTTTTTCGATGTGCCTAAATCGAACTCATGTTCAAACCGTTGTAAATGACTTTCACCTGAACTTTTAAAAGTTTGAATCCAATGTTCGCCTTCTTTTCGAATACGTAAAGCCATCAACTTTTTGGCAAGTTTACAATCTTGGGTATCAAAATAACGTGCATGTAAATCAATTTTTTGCGTTGTTTTGGTTAGAAATGCTTTGTGCAGAAGGAGATATTTATGTGCGGGAATTTGTAGTTTAAGTTCAATTTCATACATATTATTTTCCCATAAAAATAAAAGATCTTTAGGTAACAGTTTAATCGATTTTATTACAAGGTGAAGATAGCTCATCATAAATATTATATTTTTGTATTAAAAATAATCAAATAAGCGCCATCTATAAAGTATGATTTTTATCTTATATTTTTATATAAAACAATTTGTTAGTGGGTAGAATTGATGTTGGATATATTTTTTTCGTAAAAAAATGATTGTATTTTAAAGTAATTATTCTAATATTCGCAAAAGATTTACACAGAAGTCTACAAACTTCTAAAACGAAATGAAACAATGGATATCTTAATGAAACAAATCACCAAAGCGCTTTTACCAGCTACTTTACTTGCTCTTAGCTTTGCAAGCCACGCGGAAACTTCTGACGGTAAAACAGTTGCTGTTTCAGCAGGCTGGGCACACATTATGCCGCAAGGAAAGCAGCAGGGTGTGCAATCTACTAGTAATATACCAACTAAGCTACCTTCAAAATTTGAACCAAATGCAGGTTTTGAACTTGAAGATGGAGACACCGCTGAATTGAAACTTGATTATTTAGTGAATGATAATGCAAGTTTAGGTTTGGTTTTGGGTGCACCACCAAAGTTAGATATTAAAGGCAAAGGTCAATTATTAGGTGGCGCACTAAATTTAGATAAATTTAGTAAAGTGGGTGATGTAAAAGTTTATAGCCCGGTGTTAACTGGTAAATATACTTTTGGTACAGTAAATAGCAAATTCCGCCCATATGTTGGCGCAGGTTTAATGTATGCACGCTTCTCTAATTTTAAATTGGATTCTGCTGTAAGTAGCGATGCTGCGACCAAAGGAATGTCAATTCGTAATGTAAGTATTGATGATGCAATTGCACCAGTTGCATTTGTTGGTGCAGATTACAACATTAACTCAAACTGGTTTGCAACTGCATCTGTAAGCTATGTACATTTAAGTACGCATGCCAAACTTGATATCGTAAATAATGCTTCTGGTCAAACAATGGTGACAGGTTCAAGCAAAATCGAAATTAACCCAATCGTAACTTACTTAGGTTTGGGCTACCGTTTCTAAGCATGCAATAGAAACTCAAAAATATTATTTATGCATTGACTGATGAGGTAAAAATGACCTCATCAGTCACAAAACAAAACAGCAAAAGCAAAAAAATTAGGATTATTATTCTAAAAAATGAAAAAGTGATTGGATTCACGATTTAACAGTAAAACAAAACTCGACTAAGACTAAAGGAAGATTAGTTATGAAGAAAATCGTTAAGGTAGTTATTCCTGCTGCACTACTCAGCTGTGCATTCACCACAAGCCATGCAGCTACATCCGATGGTAAATCATTCTCTGTTTCGGCAGGTTGGTTACATATTATGCCGCAAGGTAAAAAACAGGGTGTGACAGGTAATTCCAGTTTATTGGGTGCTGATTATTCACCAAATGCAGGTTTTGAAATTAAAAATGCTGATACCGCTGCACTTTTATTTGATTATTATGTCAATGATAATGTGGCGCTAGAGCTGGTTGCTGGTGTCCCACCAAAAATGGAAATTGATGGTAAAGGCGTTATTCTTAAAAATAATGTATTTGTAAACGCTGGTAAAGGACTTGATCTTTCATCTTTAGGTGATGTTGGTAAAGTCAAAGCCTATACACCTGCACTGCTTGGTAAATATCAATTTGGTACAATCGACAGTAAGTTCCGTCCTTTTGTCGGGGCTGGTATTATGTATGCCCATTTCTCAGACTTTAAATTAGGTTCTAACGTAAATAGCAGTCTCAATAGCCAAATAGCTGGTGGGCAGCTTGGAATGAATATTAGTAAAGTTAAAATTGATGATGCGATTGCGCCTGTTGCGACTTTAGGTGCAGATTATAATTTTAATAAAGATTGGTTTATGACTGCGTCTGTAACTTATGCGCATTTAAAAACCCGTGCGAAATTAGATATTGCAACAGGTGCTGGTACAACAGCTGTACAAGGTGAAAGTGATATTGAAATTAATCCAATTGCCACTTATTTGGGCATTGGTTATCGCTTCTAATTATAGCATTGTGTTTAAAAGCCGAGATTTTATCTCGGCTTTTTCTTTAAAAAAATATCAATTTTACGCTATGCTTAAACTGACATTTATTGGATTGAATGACTAAAAATGCGTGGTTTATATTTAATTACGAATGACGACAATTTACCGCAGCTGATGCAAAAACTAGAAGCGGCTTTAGCCACAAAAAAAGTGGCTATTTTGCAATATCGCCGCAAAAAAGTTGACAAAGTTGATCAACCTTTTGAAGTTGAAAAGATTAAAAAACTATGTGAGCAATACCAAACGCCTTTTATTATTAATGATGATATTAAACTGGCGCAACAATTTGGACTTGGTGTGCATTTAGGGCAAGATGATGGATCTATTTTAGATGCACTGCAAGCTTTGCCACAAGGCGTCATTATTGGGCGCACCTGCCTCAACTCTGTCGATTTAGCACGTCAAGCCATTAAAGAGGGCGCCACGTATGTGGCCTTTGGTGCCGCGTATGCAACCAGTACCAAACCAGAAGCTGGCCGCTTAAGCCCAGAAACATTGCAACAAGCACGTCAAGAATTTAAGGTTCCACTGTGTGTGATTGGTGGTTTATCGGTTGAAAATGCCAAAGTCATCCTTGAGCAAGGTGCTGACCTTTGCGCGGTAATTAGTGATATATTAGCCTTAAATGTTCAAGACATTCCTGCACGAATTGCTGCATGGGATGGATTATTTCAAGAAACAGCCTCTGTTTCATAAATCAGTTATTTTGATTGGATTTTTCATGAGCTTATCTGCTAAACAAGAGCAACTATTTAAACAGGCAAGTAAACATATTCCGGGTGGAGTCAATTCACCTGTGCGTGCATTTAATGGTGTGGGTGGAACACCAGTCTTTATTGAAAAAGCGCAAGGTGCTTATCTGTGGGATGTAGACGGCAAACGTTATGTCGATTATATCGGCTCTTGGGGGCCAATGATTTTGGGACATTCACATCCCGATATTGTGAAGGCTGTACAATCAGCAGCAGAAGACGGTTTAAGTTTTGGTGCGCCAACGATTCATGAAACCACACTTGCTGACTTAATTTGTGAAATTGTACCTTCCATTGAAATGGTTCGAATGACCAATTCAGGAACAGAAGCGACCATGTCTGCCATTCGTTTGGCTCGTGGTTATACAGGTCGAGATAAAATTGTAAAATTTGAAGGCTGTTATCACGGACATTCAGATTCACTTTTAGTCAAAGCCGGTTCTGGATTATTAACTCTGGGTGAACCGACATCAAAGGGTGTTCCTGCCGATTTTGCTAAACACACTCTGACATTGCCATATAACGATATCGATGCGGTCAAAGCATGTTTTGAAAAATTTGGTTCAGAGATTGCCTGCGTGATCATTGAACCTGTGGCAGGCAATATGAATTTGGTTAAACCGATTGCTGGATTTTTAGAAACCATTCGTGCGGTCTGTGATGAGTACCAGTCAGTCTTTATTATTGATGAGGTTATGACCGGTTTTCGTGTGGCTTTAGGTGGGGCACAAGCGTATTACAATGTAAAACCAGATTTAACCACGCTCGGTAAAATTATTGGTGCAGGTTTGCCTGTCGGTGCCTTTGGTGGAAAACGCGAAATTATGCAATGTATCGCGCCACTTGGTGGGGTTTATCAGGCTGGAACATTGTCGGGTAATCCATTAGCCATGCGTGCAGGCATTACCATGTTTAAACATTTACGCCAACCTGACTTTTATACCAAGCTTAGTGCACAACTTGCCAAACTGTTAAGTGGTTTACAACAAGCCGCAGACGATATCGGCATTGCATTTAAAACAGAGCAAGCAGGTGCTATGTTTGGTTTGTACTTTACCGATCAAACTGAAATTAGCAGCTTTGATCATATTTTAAAATGTGATGTGAATGCATTTAAACAGTTCTTCCATGGTTTGTTAGACCGTGGCGTGCATTTGGCGCCTTCTGCATTTGAAGCCGGCTTTATTTCTGCGGCTCATTCCGACGAAGATATTGCTTACACCATTCAAGCTGCTAAAGAAGTGTTTATCGAAATGAAAAACGCACAAGCTTAAATTGTATTTGAGATTAAGCAAAGGAGATGTCAATGCATCTCCTTTGTTATGATTAAACAAGTTATTTTTGTCGCAAAAACATGATGCAGCTTGGCATTTCATTTTTTGATTGCGCTTAAATGATCGTTGTAAAAATAAAAAAGAATTGTATTTAATACATCTTTTCTATTGTATTTCTACCTTAAGCTTTTTATCATTGCCGGCTTATTTTCGAGATCGGTCTGGGACGAAGTTTTGAGTAATTTTTTAACCGAACATCTGATTCATCGCGATCATGATTTTATGGTAATTCATAAACCTTCAGGCTTACTCAGTGTTCCAGGTAAAGGCGAAGCGTTGCAAGACAGCTTGCTGACGCGTCTGGTTGAAATCGAACCAAATACTTTATTAATTCATCGCTTAGACCGAGATACTTCGGGGTTGTTGGTGTTTGGATTAAACAAAGCCAGCCAAAGCCATATTTCTCGGCAATTTCAAGATCGTCAAACTTCTAAAATTTATCAAGCTGTGGTCGCAGGGCATTTGACTGGCGAAGGCACCATCGACATTCCTGTGGTCTATGACCCCAACCATCCACCTTTACACATGGTCGATGCACAGCATAACAAACCTGCACTTACGCATTGGCAAGTGTTAGAACAATTTGAAATTGATGGACATCCCGTTACACGGGTGAAATTAACCCCAATTACAGGGCGTTCACATCAATTACGTGTGCATATGCAATATTTAGGTCATCCAATTGCGGGAGATACGTTATATGCCACAGCAGAACAGCAAAGTTGGACATCGCGCTTGTGTTTACATGCAGCAAGTTTAAGTTTTTCGCATCCTAAAACCGGTCAAACACTGACATTTGACTGCCCAGTCCCATTTTAAAAAGATTTTTTGAAATTTGTCGGCATAAACTCGTGTTTGTATGCGAGTTATGCAAAAATATTTATATATAGAGCTAAATTTGAATCGGTTGTGTGACTGGTAAAAATTTAGTGCAAACGTGAAATTAAAGGTGAAAAAATTGCAACAGTTTGCTATTGGTCAACGTTGGTTATCCGATACAGAAACAGAACTTGGTCTTGGTGTTGTAATCGATGTCGATGAACGCTCAGTCAGTGTTTTATTCCCAAAAAGTGACGAAACCCGCGTCTATGCCCGTAGCAATGCGCCTTTATCTCGCATTATCTTTAATGTGAATGATGAATTGCATGACCAAGAAGGTTTATCTTGGACCGTTGAGTCTTTAGATGAACGCTTTGGGGTGATTCGATACAATGTATTGCGTACCCTAGACAATGGCGAGCAAGAGCGTAAAGCCTTAAACGAAACCCGTATTGGTGCACAAATTCAGCTGTCTAAACCGCTCGATCGTTTATTGGCAAGCCAAGTCGATACCAAAGCGTGGTACGAGTTGCGTATTGAAGCATTACAATTACAAGCCAATATGCATACCAGTCCACTACGAGGTTTAATTGGTGCGCGTGTGGGTTTAATTCCGCATCAATTATATATTGCTCACGAAGTGGGTAAGCGTTTTGCACCGCGTGTATTATTGGCCGATGAAGTGGGTTTAGGTAAAACCATTGAAGCGGGTTTGATTATCCATCAACAACTCAAAACGGGTCGTTCGGAACGCATTCTTATTTTGGTTCCAGATTCACTGCAGTATCAGTGGATGATTGAAATGCGTCGCCGTTTCAATTTGAACTTCTCTATTTTTGATTTAACTCGTACTGCATCTATGCGGGAACACGATCCAGAACTCAATCCATTTTTAACTGAGCAATGTATTATTGCCAGTGTCGATTTAATGATTGACCATGATGACTTACGTGAACAAGCCGTTGAAGCTGGGTTTGATTTACTGGTGGTCGATGAAGCACATCATTTGATGTGGAGCGAAGAAGAAGGCGGAAATGACCGTTACGACTTGGTTGAAGAACTCGCCGAAAAAATTGCAGGTGTATTGCTATTAACCGCAACCCCTGAACAATTAGGTGTAGAAAGCCATTTTGCACGTTTACGTTTACTCGATCCACAGCGTTTTAGCAGCTTAGATCGCTTCTTGGATGAAGAAGCACAGTATCAACACACCGCAAAAATTGCTGAAGTGTTAATGTCTGAAAATGCCTTAGATGATGAGCATTTATCTGCGTTAGAAGGCTTGTTGGGACATAAAATTGAAGATCAGCCCGAGCAGCGCTACCAAGCCATTCATGAATTATTAGACCGTCATGGCACCGGGCGCATTTTATTCCGTAATACTCGCGAAGCCATTCAAGGTTTCCCTGGACGGGATTGTCAGCCGGTTGCCTTGGTTGCACCAGAAGGTTGGTCAAAAACTGGAAAATTACGTGAACAAATGTGGCCTGAAGAAAACCAATTAGATGGTTCTTGGATGGAAACAGACCCACGCGTGGCGTGGTTAATGGAAGCGCTACGTAAAGATTTAAAACACAAAAAAGTGTTGCTTATTGCACGAAGCGGACCCGTGGTTGAAGCTTTAGAGAACGCGCTGCGTTTACATGCAGGTATTCGCACGGCAATGTTCCACGAAGGTATGAGCCTGTTAGAGCGTGACCAAGCCGCAGCTTACTTTGCCGAAGACAGTTATGGCGCACAAATTTTATTGTGTTCTGAAATTGGTTCAGAGGGGCGTAACTTCCAATTTGCAAGCGATTTGGTTTTATTTGACTTGCCATCCAATCCAGATATTTTAGAACAGCGAATTGGACGTTTAGACCGTATTGGTCAGCAAAATCGTATTCAAATTCATATTCCATATTTATTGGGTACGGCACAAGAACGCATGTTCCGTTGGTACAACGAAGCATTAAATATTTTTAGCCAAATTTCTCCAACGGCTCAAACTTTGCAAGAAAACTTTATTGTCGAATTAAAAGATTGCTTGCTAAGCGATTTAGGGCAAAAGTTTGAAGATTTGCTTGAAGCGGTAAATGTGCAGCGTGAAGCTTTAGAAGCAGAATTACAGGCGGGTCGCGACCGTTTGCTTGAATACAATTCTTGCCGACCAATGGTTTCGCAAGGCATTGTACAAGCCCTTGAAGATTATGACGACAACACCACATTGCCAATGTTCGTTAAACGCTTTATGTCGTCAACCAATATTGACTTTGACGAGCAAAGCAATGGCACAGTCATTATTAAACCGACCGACCAAATGCAAGTGCAAGGTTTAACCTTAGATGAAGAAGGCATTACAGCAACGTTCTATCGCGACCAAGCACAAATTCGTGAAGATGCACAGTATTTAACGTTAGAGCATCCATTCATTGAAAGCATGATGGAAATGATTAACACACAATCATTTGGTAGCACCAACGTCTCTTTGCTTAAATCGAATGCATTAAAGCAAGGTTCGGTGCTGCTTGAAGTGTGGTTTAAGTTAGATGTGATTGCCCCTAAAGCCTTGAATTTGTCTGCAAGTTTGCCGCAACAGTTAATTCGTGTGCTGCTTAGTGAAAATGGACAAGATTTATCGTCTAAGATTGATCCGGGAATTTTAAGACCGTATTTACAACATTTAGATGGCAATAGTAGCCGCCAAGTGGTGAAAGCACGTCGTGAAATTATTGAAGCGCGCTATAAGCAAGCCTTAGAGCAAGCCAAAACGGCATTGCCTGAATTAATTCAGCAGGCGAAAACGGTGTATGGCCAACAATGGCAATATGAAATTGAACGTTTGGTGTATCTAAAACAGTTCAATCCAAGTATTCGTCAGGACGAAATTGAGCGTTTGCAGAAATTACAACAAGAAGGTTTAAATTTACTGAATGGTTTAGCTTTAACACCTGAAGCTATTCAGGTGCTTGTGGTGGTAAAACCTTAATTTAAAACCATTATTTTGTGATTTTACTCAAAAAAGGTGCGACAAACAGCACCTTTTTTGTTTTATGTATAGAAAAGAATGATCATGAAGATGCTTAAATATCAGCAATAAAAAGGATTGAACATGGAAACGGTTTCATTTTTATGTGCTTTTACATTAACTGTTTTGGGTTGTCCTCACTCTGAAACAGTAAAAGCCACCCCTCAAACAAAACAGCTTGAAATGCAGTTCTCACAAGCCGATGCAACACTTGCAAGTTATTTGGTAATTTTATCTGTACCTACAACAACGCAGCAAACACATAAAAAAATCATTTGCCAAGACTTTCCAAGCGTTTATCAGCAGCAATATCTACCTTTGGCCCTTAAGCTTGAGTATAACCCTGAGCCGATTTTGCAAAGCATGCAGCGTTATCAAGTCGACTATAAAATTAAGTGTGAATAAAAAAAACTGCATTTTGCAGGTTTTGATTGATATGCATATTTTAAATTAAACCTGCATCTCGTAATTCACGTTTTAAATACGCATAAAAAATTGGTGCTGCAATTAAACCACCAAAACCAAAAATAGATTCAAACACGAGCATTGCCAACAGAACTTCCCATGCTCGGGCATTAATTTTATTTCCAACAATTTGAGCATTAATGAAGTATTCAAGTTTATGAATAATGACCAAATATGCAAGCGCTGCACCAGCAACTGGCAGTGAAACGGTAAGCCCTGAAATAATAATTAAAGTATTCGACATTAAATTGCCGGCAATTGGAATTAAGCCAAAAATGAAAGTCAAAATAGTTAAGGTTTTGGCAAAAGGCAAATGCACATGAAACAACGGTAAAATAATAAAAACAAAGACAATAAACAGTACAGTGTTAATTAAAGAAATTTGAAACTGAGCAAAAACGACATTACGAAAAGAAGTCGATAATTTATCAATACGCTGTAATAAGGCTAATTTAAAGGCAGGTTGCGGGCTGCTACTTAAACTATGCAAAGACACCAAAATACCAATAATCATGCCAATCAGCATGGTGGCAATGTTGTGCAAAATGTCCGAACCGGTGTGCTGTAAAATAGAAACATTATCTTTAAGTAATTCAAAAATTTCATTTTTTAGGTCGGCTACACTACTTGGAATCGACACAGGAATATATTTTGATAATTCCACTCTAAGCTGTTCAAGTGCCAAATCTGCTTTACTTCCAACCGTTGAAATACCCACACCTTGTACGTCATGCACCACAAAGCTAATTAAGCTTGTTAATAAAAATGCCAGTAAAGAAACAATAATCACGCTTAAGCCGACACTAATAATTAATTTTGCGCGGTGGCTATCGATATAACGATCAAAGAGGGTGCTCAGTGCATTAATAATTTCATAAATAATGAAACCGGCAAAAAAACTGGGCAATAAATGCAGAGGAATAATGCACAATAGGCTGACAAAAATAATGATGTAGCTTGCTAAAACATACGGTTTGTCATGCAGAATATTCATGATCGCTGAGCCTAAAAAAGAAATAGATCGTGTGGAAAAAATCTACACTTCACAAAGCCAAGCGATTTGAATTGTAGATATGACGCACACTTAAGAAAGTTTATTCTAGCGGGTTCAGCGTGAGTTAGATATGCCAAAAAGTATGAAACTTAACTTATCTTGAAGAATTTAATGGTTCAGTTGCAGGATGCTTAATCCAACTGAGTTTTATCTAAATGACGTGAACCTTGCAGAATCATCCGAATCATTGTAATGGTTTGCTCGGCAACGTGTTTGCGTTCATGGCTTGATAAATCAAGCACTTTGGCGCCCATATTAAACACCAATTGGGTAATTGCTTGTGCGGCTAAGTCGGGATGCGACAACTTTTTATTGTGATTTAATAGCCGTTCCAGACGAATTAAATCTTCTTGGAGTTCTTGCTGAAAGAAACTCAGTTGTTGTTCGACGGCTTTTTTATAAGATGTTGAACCGGTGTAGCCTTCGCGCAGCAATAAACCTAAATTGCCTTCATCATCATTTAATTGTTGTAAGAAAATTTCGATTGAGCTGCGAATCACGCTGTCTTGTCGGTTGGCTTGCAGGCGTGCTTCACGAATAATTTTACGCAGCACTAAACCGGCACGGTTAATCAGTGCAATGGCCAATTCATCAATATCCTTAAAGTGACGATAAAAGCTGTTTGGTGCAATACCGGCTTCACGCGCAATTTCACGCAAACTTAAAGAAGCGATGCTTTTTTGTGGGCCAATTAAATTTAAGGTGGCTTGAAATAATTCTTCTTTGGTAATGGTTGCTCGTCTACCTGCACCACGCGTTACTTTAACCTGAATTTCAGGTTCTGGTCGTTGGCTTGGGCTTTCAGAGAGTAACGACATGTATATCCATATAAAATTAGGTCAAATCATTAATTCGAATTATGCCCTAGACCGAGCAGATAAGGAATAGCAGCGATGCAATTTCATCAGATACAGAAATGCTATACAAATATATATACATGTGTATAATAATTAGAAAAGGCAGAATTGAGACGACCTGCAATGCATATCATACAACGCAAAAATCCATGGGTAGATTTTTTCTCGAATTCAATTATGGATCGCCGAGCAATCAACTTTTGGTTAAAAAAAGCCAATCCATTATGGTCAACCGACCAAATGCTTGGGCGAATTGTGAAAAAAGAATGCATTGCTGATGACACATATAGTCTAACCATTCAATGCAATCGCCAGATGAAATATGGTTTGGCAGGGCAGCATCATCCTGTAATGGTTGAAATTGAAGGGCGCCGCTACGAGCGCACCTATAGCTTGACTCAGTTAGATTCACAACATGTGCTTTTAACGGTTAAAAAAGTGGAACAAGGTTTGGTGAGTTCGTGGTTGTGCGAACAAGCACAAATCGGCGATGTTATCGAGTTTGGTCAACCGTATGGCGATATGCAAGTATCAGCATCGTCTGACGCGCTCATTTTACTGGCAGCAGGTAGTGGGATTACCCCTATGTTTAGCTTACTGTCTTTTTTAGAGCAGACCAATCAACTTAAAAATTACCAGATTCATTTAATGTATTGGGCACAGCATGCAACTGGGCTTGCATTTAAAAATACATTTGAAGCATGGCAGAAAAAATATCCAAATTTTCAGTTTTCAGCATTTTGTACACGCGATGAACCAGCTGCACAACGTTTAAATGAACAACATGTAGAAGGCTTGGGTCAGTTAAATGAGACGCGTGTATTGGCTTGTGGGCCATCGGGTTTTGTGAACCGCGCGGAAAGTTTATTTACACATGCCAAGCAGTTTGAAGCAGAAGCATTTAGCTTAAGCCCTATTTCGTTTCAAGATGAAGGCGTGGTGAATATCACGCTCGCTCAATCGAATAAAGTGATTTCTGTTGCCAAAGGGCAGCCGTTATTAGATGCATTAGAACAAGCCAATTTAAAGCCTGAATTTGGTTGTCGCATGGGCATTTGTAATAAATGTGCCTGTACCAAAGTGAGCGGTGTAACTAAACATGTGGGGAACGGTGCTGAAAATGCAGAACCGGCCAATTTAATTCGTATTTGTGTGAATTCTGCAAAAAGCGATTTGGTGTTAGATCTTTAAGAAGAGAATCTTATTATGAATATGCAAGTCAAGACGCAATATTTTAAAAATCCTAAAAATAGAGATTTAACACCAGAGCAATTGGCGGCATTTGCACAAGAGTTAGATCAAATTAAGCAAGATGTCCTGCAGCAAATTGGTGAAAAAGATGCCAATTACATTCGCCGTATTTATTCTGCGGTGCGCTATACCGGCATTGCAGGACGTGCTTTGCTTTTTGCAGGATGGTTCCCACCAGCATTTGTTTTGGGTTCAGGTCTGTTAGGTCTGTCTAAAATTTTAGAAAATATGGAAGTGGGTCATAATGTCATGCATGGACAATATGACTGGATGAACGATCCAAAATTTAAAGGTCAGGATTACGAATGGGATATTGTAGGTACGGCAGATAACTGGCGTGAAACGCATAACTACAAACATCACACCTATACCAATATTAAAGGAATGGATGATGATATCGGTTATGGTCTACTCCGTTTATTTCCTGAGCAACGTTGGAAAAAAGGGCATTTGTTGCAACCGTTGTATAGCATCCCGTTTTGTTTATTGTTCCAATGGGGCGTGGCCATTCAAAATCTTGAATTAGGTCGGGTGCTGTTTGGGCGTAAAACTGTCAAACAATTATGGACTGAATGGAAGCCAGTACAGAACAAAATTGGTAAGCAATTATTTAAGGATTATGTGTTTTTCCCATTAATTGCTGGTCCGAGCGCTGCACCAGTGTTTTTAGGCAATATGGTGGCCAATGGCATACGTAATATTTGGACATTTAGTATTATTTTTTGTGGTCATTTCACTAAAGATGCTGAAGTGTTTCCAAAAACTGTTTTGCAAGATGAAAGCCGCGGACATTGGTATATGCGTCAAATTCGAGGATCATCGAATTTAACCGGTTCGAAAATTTTCCATATTTTAACGGGGCATTTGAGCTTTCAAATTGAGCATCATTTGTATCCTGAAATACCGTCATTACGCTATCCAGAAATGGCACCGAAGGTCAAAGCGGTATGTAAAAAATACGGTTTAAATTACAACAATGCCAGTTTATTTAAGCAATATGGTCAGGTGATTGGGCGCATTTTAAAATATGCGTTGCCATTTAAAAAATAATAAAAAAGCGCAGTGTGAACACTGCGCTTTTTTTAATTGAACTTAAGCGGAATGCTAGAACCGCGTAGCAGTGTTTTTAATGCTTGATGCACCTCGTCACGCTGCGCGGTCAGTTCAATATGAATGCTGTCATATTCTAATTCTTCGGCAACATCTGTACTTAGTTCAATCACCACTTGCATATCAAAACAGCGAATTAAAACAATGGCATTTTGAAACTCAAGTTCACTGTCGTTCACAAGCAAGCCAATTTGCTCATCGGGATTTGTCCCTTCTTCTTCCAAACGACTCAAAATGACAAAGTCGACAGGGTCAAACTCATCATCGGCTAAACCAATATTGAATACATCGTCATCATGGCTGCACGAGATATGATGGGCATAGAAAGATTTCATTCAATCGCTCTGCTAAATAAATCAGTTTTATTTTAACTGGATTGAACCATTCGCAGTAACATTAAATTTTGTTTCGCCCGCAGAAACGTCTTGTACTGGTGCAGCTTCGCTGTCCATAGCGGCTTTCATTACATTGGCTCTTAAGTACGGTTGAGCGTAGGCATTGGTATTGCTGTTAATATTTAAATTCACCAGTTGATAGCTCGATTTATGCCATACTTTGGTGAGAGATTCGGCACGTTGTTGAAACTGTTTTGATGCATCGACCATCAGCTCGTTTTCAACTTTACGGCGTAAATCGTCAGATACGTTAAATTGAACGCTTTGGGTTTGGAAGGTATTTTGTAATTGACTTACCAATTGACTCACCGCTTTAAAGTCGGTGCCTTCTACACGCAGTTCGGCATATGAGCGCCAGTCTTTCAGTTTGTTTTTATCATCGTAAATAGGTTGGGTGGTTTGCGTGCCTGTGGTGACTTTTATTTGCGGATAAGCACGCGCACTTGCCAATGCTTGGTTCATGGCTTGGGTGGTTTCAGTTGCCAAAACAGCCGGTTGTTTATTATTTTTCTCAATATACAGCACCACCTGCATTTGGTCATTGAGCACTTGGCGTGACGCATTGGCCTGCAAATTAATCATGTTATAACTTTGTGTTGTATCTTGGGCGAAACTGGCACAGCTTAAAGTACCCGCCAAAATAAACAATCCTGACTTCAATAAAGTATGCATAACATTTCCTATAAAGCTAAAAAATAATTGATCTTATTCATCATAAAGATGGGATGAAAAGCGATGGTTTTATCGTTATATCATGTTAGTGGCTTTAACATGCGCGAATGCAAACTTTTGTAGATTCTTTGTAAGATTTTAAGCAGATAAAACTAAAAAATGTTTTAATTTTAATCAAATAGATCAATGTTTTTAATCGACTGTTTTGTATTTAAAAACATTGACTTGTTTTAACTATTTGCCTGAATTAACTCATTGTTATTCATCTAATTGTCATGTTGCTGAATTAGGGTGTTTAACTGAAGTTTAAACCTGACTTTTTGGGCATGGTTTAGATTGAATAAAGATGTAAAAACGCTTTATTTTTATTTAAAAAAGCGTATCATCGCCCTCCTAGTTATTAGGTCTAATTCGTTGGTCTAGCTAGAACCTACAAGCACCGAGTCAAACGACCACAAGTCACCCGACTTATTTCTTTCAACCCATATCAGAGATGGTAATTCGATATGAGCGTTACTTCTGTAAATCCTGCCACCACTTCCACAAACGAATACTACTTGACTCGCCAAAGTCAGATGGAATCGAATGTTCGTAGTTATCCACGTAAATTACCGTTAGCGATAGCGGAAGCACTTGGTTGTTGGGTTACCGATGTTGAAGGTACAAAGTACCTCGATTGTTTAGCTGGGGCGGGTACATTGGCATTAGGCCATAATCATCCTGCGGTGATCAAAAGTATTCAAGACACACTCACTAGTGGTCTGCCATTACATACATTAGATTTAACTACTCCGTTAAAAGATGCTTTTACTGAAAGCTTATTGTCACACCTTCCGGGTGGCAAAGAAGCCTATTGCTTACAGTTCTGTGGTCCATCTGGTGCAGATGCGACTGAAGCAGCAGTAAAATTAGCAAAAACTTATACTGGACGTAGCACAGTGATTAGCTTTTCTGGTGGCTATCATGGCATGACGCATGGTTCACTTGCCATGACTGGTAATTTATCTGCAAAAAATGCAGTGAATAACCTTATGCCGGGCGTGCAGTTTATGCCATATCCGCACGAATACCGTTGCCCATTAGGCTTAGGCGGTGAAGCGGGTGTAGATGCTTTAACTTATTTCTTCGAAAACTTTATTGAAGATGTTGAAAGTGGCGTAACCAAGCCTGCTGCTGTGATTCTTGAAGCGATTCAAGGTGAAGGCGGCGTAGTGACTGCACCTGTAAAATGGTTGCAAAAAATCCGTGAAGTGACTGCAAAACACGACATCGTGCTTATTTTAGACGAAGTTCAAGCGGGCTTTGCACGTTCAGGTAAAATGTTTGCCTTTGAACATGCAGGTATTGAGCCAGACGTAATTGTGATGTCTAAAGCAGTAGGTGGTGGTTTGCCACTTGCGGTATTGGGTATTAAACGTAAATTTGATGCTTGGCAACCAGCAGGTCACACCGGTACTTTCCGTGGTAACCAAATGGCGATGGGCACAGGTTTAGCGGTATTAGACACCATTAAAACGCAAAACTTGGCGCAAAATGCCCAAGAACGTGGTGATTTCTTACAAGCTGAATTGAAAAAATTAGCACAAGAATTTCCATGTATTGGTAACGTGCGTGGCCGTGGTTTAATGATTGGCGTTGAAATTGTCGATGAACGCCTAACTGCTGACCATATGGGTTCTTTCCCCGGTGATGGTGCACTTGCTGCTGCAATTCAAACCGCATGTTTTAACAACCAATTGTTGTTAGAAAAAGGCGGCCGTAACGGTACAGTCATTCGTCTGCTTTGCCCATTAATCATTTCTCACGATGAATGCGTTGAAGTGATTGCACGTTTCAAAAAATCAGTTGCACAAGCAATTGAGTCGGTGCGAGGCTAATCCATGGTTGATTTTGCAGAACATCGTAAAGCGTTACTCTGCAATGATGCGGGTTCTATTGCTGACTATCAGTCAGCAATGGAGCAAGCGGTTAAATCCGTTGCTGCATGGTTGCAAAACGACAAAATGTATACAGGCGGCAGCATTAAAGAATTGCGTTCAGCAATTGCTTTTCAACCGTCTAAAGACGGTATTGGCTTGCACGACTCATTGTCGCGCATGGTTGAACTGTTCTTAAATAAAAGCTTAAAAGTACATCATCCTTACTCACTTGCGCATTTGCACTGCCCAACTATGGTGACCAGTCAAATCGCCGAAGTGTTAATTAACGCGACCAACCAGTCGATGGACTCTTGGGATCAAAGCCCAGCGGGTTCACTCATGGAAGTGCAGTTAATTGACTGGCTTCGTCAAAAAGTCGGTTATGGTGCAGGCCAAGCTGGGGTATTTACCTCGGGTGGTACACAGTCAAACTTAATGGGCGTATTGCTTGCACGCGATTGGTGTATTTCTAAAAACTGGTCAGACGAAAACGGTCAGCCGTGGTCGGTTCAGCGTGATGGTATTCCAAACGAAGCATTGAAAAATGTGAAAGTGATTTGTTCTGAAAATGCACATTTCTCTGTGCAAAAGAACATGGCGATGATGGGAATGGGCTTTCAGTCAGTAGTGACCGTGCCTGTAAACAGTAACGCCCAAATGGATGTCGATGCACTTGAACGCACCATGGCACAATTAAAAGCCGAAGGCAAAATTGTAGCCTGTGTGGTCGCAACTGCCGGTACAACTGATGCAGGCGCGATTGATCCACTGAAAAAAATCCGTGAAATCACAACTCAATATGGCGCGTGGATGCATATCGATGCGGCATGGGGTGGTGCACTGATTTTATCGAACGATCATCGTACGTTGTTAGACGGCATTGAGCTTTCTGATTCAGTGACGCTGGATTTCCATAAGCATTATTTCCAAAGCATTAGCTGTGGTGCATTCTTGCTTAAGAATGAAGCCAACTATCGCTTTATGCATTATGAAGCCGAGTATTTAAACTCAGCTTACGATGAAGAGCATGGCGTACCGAACCTTGTTTCGAAGTCATTACAAACTACACGCCGTTTTGATGCGTTAAAATTGTGGATGACCATTGAAGCTTTAGGTGAAGAACTTTATGGCTCAATGATTGACCATGGTGTGTCTTTAACGCGTGACGTTGCCGACTATATTGAAGCAACGAACGGTTTAGAATTGTTGGTTCAACCACAGTTTGCATCGGTGTTGTTCCGTGTTGTACCGCAAAATTATCCTGCGGAATTGGTTGATACTTTAAACCAAAACATTGCAGACGAACTCTTTGCGCGTGGCGATGCGAACATTGGTGTGACCAAAGTTGGCGATGTTCAATCGTTAAAAATGACCACGTTAAGTCCGGTTGCAACCCTTGAAAACGTACAAGGGTTGTTGGCAATGGTATTGGCTGAAAGCGATCGCATTAAAGATGCCATCCAAGCTGGTACCTATGTGCCTGCAATCGACTAAGCTCGATGATATAAACGGTATATAAATAAAGCCTCCACTCGTGGAGGCTTTTTTGTTTTTCTCGTTAATGCGCTTACTTTATGCTTTCTAAATATGACAAAATGATGAAAACAAAGTGCAGATGATGCTGTGTTAAATCTTTTAGTTGTTGAAATTAAAAGAATTTTATTTTTGATATATTGTTTTTTATTATCATTAAAGCGTAATATTTCTGTAATTTGAGTGTCATATAAACACCTCAAAATGCCTGTATCCAAGGAAAACTTAATGTTTTTGATTAAATAACGAAAACGCGTTACACGCACAGAGAGATGACAATGAAGTTGAATAACAAAATCGGACTGGCTTTAGCAACCACCTGCACTATTGTTGCAACAGGTGCGCACGCTGCGCGAGATACCATTCAAATTGCAGGTTCTTCAACCGTTTTACCTTATGCAAGTATTGTTGCAGAAGAATTCGGAAATACTTTTCCGCAATATAAAACGCCGGTGGTGGGTTCTGGTGGTACTGGTGGCGGTTTAAAGCAGTTCTGTCAGGGCGTTGCCGACAATACCATTGATATTGCCAATGCCTCACGTAAAATTAAAGACACTGAAATTGCCACTTGTAAAAAAGCAGGTGTAAACAAAATTCAAGAAGTTAAAGTGGGATATGATGGCATTGTGTTTGCATCAAACTCACATAAAGCCGCTTATAAATTAAAGCCTTATCATATTTTTGCAGCCTTGGCGGAAAAATTACCATCCAACGGTAAGTTGGTGCCGAACCCATATACGCGCTGGAATCAGATTGATCCAACCTTACCGAACGAACCGATTACTTTAGTCATTCCGGCATCGAACCACGGTACGCGTGAAGTGTTCCAAGAAAAAATGGTTAATGCGGGCTGTGAAACTTACGACTACTTTAAAAAGTTAGGCAAAGATGAGCGTGAAAAAGCCTGCTCGACTTTCCGTAAAGATGGTCGTGTGGTTGAAATTTCTGGTGATTACACCGAAACATTAGCACGTTTAAAAACCAATCCAAGTGCGGTGGGTGTATTTGGTTTAGGTTATTATGATTCGAACCGTGACAAGCTGCGCGTAGCAAGCGTAAACAATGTGGTTCCATCAGAGAAAACCGTGTTAAACGGCAGTTATATAGTGTCTCGCCCATTGTATATGTATGTTAAAGGTGAGCACCTTGTTTCAGTCAAAGGTTTGCCACAGTACGTTGAATTCTTCTTAAATAAGAAAATTTCAGGCAAAGGCTCTAAAATTGAAAAAGCCGGTTTAATTGCCATGTCGGATGCTGAACGTGCAAAAGTACTGGCCGATTTTAAAGCTGGAAAATCTGTGAAGTAAGTCAATTTGACCCAATATGGCAGCAGCCATATTGGGTTTTTGAATGAAAAACCAATTTGGGCAAAGATACGATGAATCTGCTTCTTTTAGGTGTGTTACTTGCATTAATTGCAATGGCCTACCAACTTGGCTTGAAAAAAAGTCGGCAGCTTGCCGGTGTTGGAAAAAATACGGTAAGTTTGCATTCACGTCCGGGCTATTATGGGGCTTTGGTTGCGGTGTGGTGCGGCATTCCTGCATTCATCATTTTTGTATTATGGAATTTGATTGAACCTTCAATTTTGCGCCAAGTGGCATTCAATCATGTTCCTGCCGAAGTCATGGCGCATTTAGATGCAGCAGGTCAGGGCGTGTTGCTCGATCGTATCCATGCACTGGCGACAGGATTTGGTGTGACCGATCATCCAACAGATTATGAACGTGAAGCTGCAGCACAATATGCGCAGATTAGCCATATTGGCAGTTATGCAAAATTTGCGGTGGTGGTTTGCGTGGCATTGGTGGGATTGCTCATTGCCAAAAATAAAATTAAGCAAAAATATCGCGCGCGCAATAGCGTAGAAAAAGTCATAAAAATTAGTTTAGCGCTATGTTCCGGTGTGGCCATTTTGACCACGCTTGGTATTGTGATGTCGATGTTGAGCGAAGCCTTACGCTTTTTCCATTTTGTCAGTCCTAGCGCGTTCTTTTTTGGCACCGAGTGGAATCCGGGCTTTAGCACAACGGGTAATGCCGAAGGCAGCTATGGCTTATTGCCTTTGCTTTGGGGCACGCTCATGGTCAGTGCAATTGCACTGCTGGTGGCAATTCCCGTTGGTTTAATGATTGCAATTTACTTGGCCGAATATGCTTCCCCTCGTTTTCGTGCTTTAACCAAGCCGATTATTGAAATTTTGGCCGGTATACCAACCATTGTGTATGGTGTTTTTGCATTAATGGTGGCCGGTCCATTTTTAAAACAAATTGGTCAATTAATCGGTTTAGATATTAATGCCACCAGTGCGCTCACCGCAGGCGTGGTGATGGGAATTATGATTATTCCTTTTGTCTCGTCTTTGTCAGATGACATTATTACCCAAGTTCCAAGAACGTTGCGGGATGGCTCATTGGGTCTAGGCGCAACACAATCTGAAACCATTCGTCAGGTGGTTTTGCCTGCGGCATTACCGGGCATTATTGGGGCATTCTTATTGGCGGCGTCACGTGCCATTGGTGAAACCATGATTGTGGTTCTCGCTGCGGGCAATAGTCCATTGTTGCATAGTAATCCTTTACAAGCGGTTTCTACGGTCACGGTCACCATTGTGAATCAGCTGACAGGCGATACCGATTTTGCCAGCCCTCAAGCCTTGGTGGCTTTTGCACTGGGTCTGACCTTGTTTGTGATTACCTTAGGTTTAAACATTGTTGCACTTTATATTGTGCGTAAATATCGCGAGCAATACGAATGAGTATGACCAATTCTGCTGTTCCAGCATTTGACCCGAAAGCGGCGGCTGAAGCACGTGAAAAAAGAAAACGTGCAATTTCCCAAACTTTAGCCAAACGTCATCGCAAAGAAAAGACTTTTCGTTTTTTAGGGCTCACATCTGTCATTATTGGCTTAAGCTTTGTGGCAATTTTATTTAGTAGTATTTTGCAAAAAGGCATTCCTGCGTTTTGGCAAGCGAGCATAACTGTTCCTGTGTATTTCGATCCTAAACTGATTGATGCCGGCCCTAAACCGGTGAAGTTGGCACAAGAAAGCCCCGCGCAATATCAACAGCGTTATATTGATTGGCAAACCAAAATGGGTATGGTCGATTGGGATGCGTTACTGGTTAAAGGGATGGAAAGCAAAGATCCAAGCTTAAAACAATATCAAGATGATTTAAGCAGTATTTATAGTAGCTCAGAATCGTATCGGTTACGTGATATGGTGTTTGCAGACCCAAGTCTTGTTGGGAAAACCAAGCAAATTAAATTACTTGCCGATGCCAATGTGGATGTATGGGTAAGTGGAGAAATTGACCGTAGCTTACCAGACGATCAGCAACAACTGAGCCCTGAAGTTCGTCATTTAGCCGATACGTTGGTTCAAAAGGATCTGCTGACGCAGCAATTTAACTTTAAAATTTTTACCAATACCGACTCACGGAGTTCACCTGCCACCAGTGGTTTAGCAGGAGCATTCATGGGCTCGTTATTTATGATGCTGATTGTGATTTTTGTTTCAATCCCAATTGGTGTTGCCAGTGCGATCTATTTAGAAGAATTTGCCAAGAAGCGTCTTTTAACCGATATTATTGAAGTGAATATTAATAATTTGGCTGCAGTTCCTTCAATTGTGTTTGGTTTATTGGGTGCCGCAATTTTTATTGGCTGGATGCATTTACCGCTTTCTGCACCATTGGTAGGTGGTTTGGTATTAAGTTTAATGACTTTGCCAACCGTTATTATTACCACACGCGCTGCATTAAAAGCAGTGCCACCATCGATTCGTCAAGCCGCACAAGGTTTGGGTGCATCGAAAATTCAAACTGTGTTTCATCATGTGTTGCCACTTGCGTTACCGGGTATTTTAACCGGTGCCATTATTGGTGTGGCGCAAGCCTTAGGCGAAACAGCACCGTTACTTTTAATTGGCATGAGTGCTTTTGTTGCCAGTGTTCCAACGACCCCGATTGACCAATCAACCGCATTACCTGTTCAAATTTTCTTATGGCAAGGCAATGAATTACGTAACTTCTTTGAAGGTCGTACCGCAGCGGCAATTATTGTGTTGCTTGCCTTAATGATTGGTTTAAATAGTTTTGCCATTTGGCTACGCAAAAAATTTGAAGTGCGTTGGTAATATAAAGGTAATAAAGATGATGAATAATACTGCTGAACGTAGAATATTTGAAAAACAGGACATGCATGTGACTGAACATCAACAAAAACCAACTGCAAAAATGCCTGTGACGCCTTCAATTCATGTGCATGTCGAGCAAAATGCACAGCCAGAAAATGCAAAACAAAAGGCCGAAGCAGAAATTAAAATTGCAACCCAAGGTGTGCATGTCTATTACGGTGAAACCGAAGCCATTAAAGGCATTGATTTAAATATTCACCAAAACGAAGTGATTGCATTTATTGGCCCTTCAGGTTGTGGTAAATCGACCTTTTTACGTACCTTAAACCGTATGAATGACACCATTGAAGGCTGTCGTGTACAAGGTCAGGTTTTGTTAGATAACCAAGATATTTACGATCGTAGTTTAGATGTAGTGTTATTACGTGCCCAAGTCGGCATGGTATTTCAAAAACCGAATCCATTTCCAAAATCTATTTTTGATAATGTCGCTTATGGGCCTAAGTTGCATGGTTTGGCACGTGATAAATACGATCTAGAAGAAATTGTTGAAAACAGCCTGCGAAAAGCTGGCCTTTGGGATGAAGTGAAAGACCGTTTAAGTCAGTCGGGGACGGGACTTTCGGGTGGTCAGCAGCAGCGCTTATGTATTGCACGTACCATTGCTGTCAGCCCTGAAGTGATTTTAATGGATGAACCATGCTCGGCACTTGACCCGATTGCGACAGCTAAAATTGAAGAACTGATTTCAGAGCTGTCTACCCAGTACACCATTGCGATTGTAACCCATTCAATGCAACAGGCAGCACGTGTATCGCATCGTACCGCATATTTTCACTTGGGCGAATTAATTGAAGTCAATTCAACCGAAAAAGTCTTTACTCAGCCAGACCATCAATTAACTGAAGCCTATATTACAGGCCGTTTTGGTTAAGCTGTTGTATCTTTAAATTGCTGATTTACAAACGAAGCTTGAGCGCTTCGTTTTTTATGCTTTTTTCAATCATTGTTCTTTTGCTGTTTAAACTAGAATATGCAGCACATCTAAAATTTGAACACGTTAATGATATTTGCTAGTAAAGATGATCCTAGCCAAAATAATAGACACATCATCAATACAATAATCTCTGATCATCGATTGAAAAAAATCCATATTGCCCTAATCTAACTTTAAAGTACTAAATAAATTGAGAATTAAGATCTATGTTATTTCATTTGCCAAAGCTTCCGTCTGAAATGAATATCACCCATTTAAATGCACGTTTGAACGAACAGCGCAAAAAGATTGTTCAGGCCACAGCATCTAAATTGGAGTTATTACAGTTTAATCAGCAACTGGCAAAAGAAGCCAAGGCACGAAAAAAATCGGGTCAAAAGATTTATGTGATTGATTTTAATGGTGATGTAAAAGCCTCTGCTGTTGCCCAATTGCGTGAAGAAGTCACTTTGGTTTTGGCTTCTGCAAAAGCTGGGCAAGACCGTGTGGTGGTTCGCCTAGAAAGTCCGGGTGGTATGGTGCATGGCTATGGTTTGGCGGCAGCGCAATTGGTTCGTTTACGCGATGCTGGTTTTCATGTAACGATTACAGTAGATAAAGTTGCGGCCAGTGGCGGTTATATGATGGCATGCATTGCCAATGAAATTGTTGCAGCGCCATTTGCCATTTTGGGTTCAATTGGTGTCGTTGCACAAGTGCCTAATTTTAATCGTTTATTGCGTGAAAACCATGTCGATTTTGAACTGTATACCGCAGGTCAGTATAAGCGTACTGTGACCATGTTTGGTGAAAATACCAAAGAAGGGAAAGCGAAATTTGAAGAAGAATTGCAGCAAACCCACCAATTGTTTAAACACTTTGTTGAAAAATATCGACCAAAATTAAACATAGATAAAGTCGCAACGGGCGAGCATTGGTATGGGCAAGATGCGTTAGATCTGAATTTGGTCGATCAGCTACAAACCTCTGATGCCTTTGTTTTAGAGTTACTGCAGCAGCACGATGTGTACTTAATCGGTACTCGCCGTAAACCTACCTTAGGCGAGAAACTCGGTTTTCAGGCAGCACAAATAACCGATCAACTGATTCCTTCAATGCTAGATAAAATGATAGATTATGCCGCGCGTGCCAATCAATCTTTAGTGCAAATGCGTGATCCAAAACTTTAATCTTTACAATGCTAAAAACAAAAAACCAGATCAATTGATCTGGTTTTTTTTATGGCTGTTCCGTTAAATCATTCAATGAATTTAACGGTCACACCAGCTTTGACTTTACTGCCTAAATCATTGGCATCCCAGTTGGTTAAGCGAATGCAACCATGTGATGCTGTTTTAGAAATGGCTGATGGATTCGGTGTACCGTGAATACCAAAAGATTTTTTACTTAAACCAATCCAAATATTGCCTACAGGACCGTTTGGACCAGGTGGAAGGGTTAATGGTTTTAAGTTTTTACCTTGCACAAAGTTACTTGGTGAATAACCATAGTATGGATTTTTTGCAACGCCAACTACTTTATAGCTTCCAGTCGGAGATGGCGTATCTGAACTACCGATGGTTGCAGGGAATGAACCGACCATTTGGTTGCGATCATTAAATAAATACAGTTGTTTTGCACCTTTGTGCGCAATAATTAAATGAATATTTTCAGATAAGTTATTACGAACATTGGCAACAAGAATTTTTTCGCCTACAGTTTTGAAATTCGCTTTTGGATTCAGTTGCTTTAAAAAAGCTTCATCCATATGGAATTTCTCACCCAGCATTTCAGTGACGCGGGTGTAATACAGGCCTTTCATTTTGGCTTGTAGTGCGTAGTCATGTGGAATACTTGGCGCATATGGACCTTTTAAGTCATCTGCGGTAATGGTGTATTCCATGTAGGCAGGTTTGGTTTGTTTTTCAACCAGCGCATTCCACGTTGCTTGATCCAATTCACCTGTTGCGGTTAAGCCATTCATTTGTTGGAATGATGCCAATGCTTTTAAGGTGTTTTTACCACTTGAACCATCAATTGCCCCTGGCGATGCATGCATATTATTGAGCATCACTTGTGCACGTGCGTACACAGGGAATTGACCTCTGCCAATATTTGAATACCATTCAACATTATTTAAATTATCGAGTGTCCAAGCCGCTTTATTGCTATTGGTTGGCGCTTTGGTATTTTTTTCAGTGGTATTATCAATACGTTTAACCGTATTTGTAACTTGATTTAGATTTTTTTGTTCTTGCTGGCTAATTTGAGCTTCAGATGCCGCAGTATCTGGTTTAACCTCAGAAGCAGCATCACTACCCATCACCTGAGACGCCGCTTTAGTATCTAAAGATAATGGATCGATAGGATCTTCAACAGGCGCAGAGGCTACTTTTTGAGGTGTTAATGGTTGCTCTGCATGAGATGCTGCAAAAGCAGTGTTCAGCATGATGCAGCTTAAACTTACAGCGAGTAATGAGCGAACAAACATTGAAT
Source organism: Acinetobacter sp. MD2(2019) (assembly GCF_035615615.1). NCBI lineage: Bacteria > Pseudomonadati > Pseudomonadota > Gammaproteobacteria > Moraxellales > Moraxellaceae > Acinetobacter > Acinetobacter sp. MD2(2019). The sequence continues at coordinate 65,995 of NZ_VTDU01000004.1, forward strand.
AAAACCTTAAATAAAAAATGTATTTGTGACAAAAAACGTGATCAGTATTACAGAAATTAAAACGTGTTGCATTAATTATTTCGTATCTGTTACGTAGATAAACTTGTGTTATTACACTATTTAATTTGCATGTGTTTATTTAAGTTTAAACACAGACAGATTCTCAATGCTTGTGGTCAACTTAAAATATTGAAAATTCATCTAGATTTTGCAAAAAACATGTTCTATGTCGGTTTGCTGTGAATCTATTGGAAAAATTTACAGTCGATAAAAGGTTTTTGTTATCATATGGCAATTTAAAAAATTGATTGGAAAGAGCGTGACGACTTTAAAAAATGATCGTTTCTTACGTGCGTTATTGCGTGAACCTGTAGATACCACACCTGTATGGATGATGCGTCAAGCAGGCCGCTATTTACCAGAATATCGTGCGACCCGTGCGCAAGCTGGGGATTTTTTATCGTTATGCAAAAACACAGACTTTGCTTGTGAAGTGACGCTACAACCACTGCGCCGTTATGATTTAGATGCAGCCATTTTATTTTCCGATATTCTCACCATTCCCGATGCTTTGGGTTTAGGGTTGTATTTTGAAACAGGCGAAGGGCCAAAATTTAAAAAAACCGTTCGCACTGCGCAAGATGTTGCAGCATTGCCTAAATTAAATGCAAAATCTGACCTTGATTATGTGATGAATGCCGTAACGGCGATTCGCAGTGCGTTGGGTGGCAGTGTCCCTTTAATTGGGTTTTCAGGTAGCCCTTGGACCTTAGCCACTTATATGATTGAAGGCGGTTCAAGTAAAGATTTTCGTTTTACCAAGCAAATGATGTATGCACAGCCCGAAGTGTTACATGCTTTGCTGAGCCATTTGGCCGATTCTGTGATTGACTATTTAAATGCTCAAATTGATGCCGGTGCACAGGCCATCCAAATTTTTGACAGTTGGGGCGGGGCGTTAGCGCATCGCGAATACCAAGCTTTTTCGCTGCAATATATGCAAAAAATTATTGTAGGTTTAAAGCGCGAGCACGAAGGGCGAAAAATTCCGATTATAGTATTTACCAAAGGTGGCGGTCAGTGGTTAGCGCCAATGATTGCAACAGGTGCAGATGCTTTAGGTCTAGATTGGACAACCTCATTAGCTGATGCACGCCAAGCGGTGCAAGGGCGTGTGGCATTGCAAGGAAATTTAGACCCTGCGACTTTATATGGTTCGCCTGCCATTATTCAAGCTTCTGTTCAAGCCATGTTAGACGATGCATATGCTTGCGGTGAAAAAACAGGTTATGTGGCTAATCTTGGGCATGGGATTACTCAGTGGGTTGAGCCTGAACGCGCTAAAGTCTTTGTCGATACGGTACATGAATATAGTGCAAAGTATTTAGGTTAATGCGTTGTTAACTTTATTTACGCAAGGTTTTATTTTTACAGCGCAGCGTGCTATTGCCGCTGCGCTTTTTGGCATTTTGTTATTGCTTGCTTTTGCGCTTAGCGCATCGATGGATGGTCAATCCTTTTTCGGTTTTTATCGTTATGACTATTTATTTTTTGCTGCTGTCGCAATTCAACTGTTGATGCTGTATTTTCATTTAGAAACTTTGGCTGAAGCCAAAGTAATTGCTTTATTTCATGTTATGGCAATGGTGATGGAGTTGATCCTCACCGATCCCCATGTGGGTTCATGGCAGTATCCTGAACCTGCGGTGTTAAAAATTCTTACAGTGCCGTTATTTGCAGGCTTTATGTATTCGGCAATTGGAAGTTTTTTTGCGCGTGCCATTCGTTTATTTGAGGTGTCATTTCAAAAATTACCACCGTCTAATCACATGCTGTGCTTGGCCATTGTGTCCTATATTAACTTTATGAGTAAGTTTTTTATTCATGATTTACGCAGTATTTTATTTGTGTGGAGCATCGCTATTTTTTGGAAGACCAAGGCAACCTTAAGAATAGATCAGCGCAGCTATCAAATCCCAATGTTATTGTTACTGGTTTTCTTGGCTTTTTTAATTTGGATTGCTGAAAATATTAGTACCTTTTATGATATTTGGGTCTATCCAAATCAAGAAAATGGTTGGCAAGTGGTTTGGTGGGGGAAAATTGGCTCTTGGTATTTGTTATTGTTATTAAGTTTGGTGCTCATTTTAAAAATTTTGGGTCAGCGAGATAAACAAGGTACTTGGACAATCAATACTATGGCCAATAAAAAAGGCAAGTAAGATTGACTTGCCTTCATTTCATCGCGGACTTGAATTAATAACTTTCAGGCACGGCAGTTAAAAACTCACGACGTGCATCAGCATCGGTTTTAAAATCACCGATAAATGACACAGTGCGAGTGGTTGAGCTTTGCTTGCCTACACCACGCATCATCATACACATATGTGCCGAGTCAATCACAACGGCCACACCGCGCGCTTGCGTAACTTCTGCCACCGCTTCGGCAATTTGCTGAGTTAGGTTTTCTTGGATTTGTAAGCGACGTGCGAACATTTCGGTAATACGTGCAAACTTAGAAAGACCTAATACGTTGCCTTCGGGTAAGTATGCAATGTGAACACGACCATAAAATGGCAATAAATGATGTTCACATAAAGAATAAAATTCAATGTTTTTGACCAACACCATTTCACGGTTGTCTGATGGAAACACCGCGTTATTGGTTACTTCTTCAAGGCTTTTGTCGTAGCCCGATGTCAAATACGAAAACGCTCTAGCGGCACGAATAGGGGTGTCTTTTAAGCCCGGGCGATTTAGATCTTCACCAACGGCTGTGAGTATTTTTTCGTAAGATTGCTGCATGGACATAAGACGTATTGACTTACTCGGTTAAACAAGCTGAGTATTGTAGCAGAAACATGACCTGATGTTCATAGCTCATCTTGCTATTTTATAGACTTGCAGTTTTTAGCTTAAATAGCACAGATGTCTATTGGTTCAAATCAACCGATCAAACCCAAATATAAACTTAAGTTTATAAACAACAGGCTCGTTTTCTGTGAATCTTTATGCTAAATCTAGAATGAGAGATATACATCTTAACGTAGATTATCCACGCCAAATTAAATGAACGTCATTTTTTTCAGCTAGAGAAATACTTTGATGTATACAGCATGAACATAAAAATAGGTTGGCATTATATTTGCTAATGTATTTTTTGAAGAGATAAGTCGACCGAGGCACAAGGAGAAAACATGTTAGAACGCCCAATCAGTTTCTTTTTTCGTGGGCAGACCCACCAGGTTCAACATGTTGCGCCAACCACAACCGTACTACAGTTTTTACGTGAATATACACAGAACAAAGCGCGCCAAACAGGTACCAAAGAAGGTTGTGCAGAAGGAGATTGTGGAGCCTGCACCGTTGTCATCGGCGAGTTGGTGGGTGAACAATTGCAATTGCGTAGTGTCAATGCGTGTATCCAGTTTTTACCGACATTGGATGGAAAAGCACTATTTACCGTGGAAGATTTACAACATCTGGTGCCATCGACTGAAAATAATTTACATCCTGTACAACAAGCAATGGTTGAGTTACACGGTTCGCAATGTGGTTTTTGTACACCCGGTTTTATCATGTCGCTGTGGTCGATGTATGAAAACGAAGCACAAGTCCCTTCAAAGGACACAGTCAGTGATTATATCTCAGGGAATTTATGCCGTTGTACTGGCTACCGTCCAATTTTAGATGCTGCGCAAAAATCGTTTGATTATCCTAAAGCCATGTTAGCACGCCAGAATATTATTGATGCACTCAAAAAAATTCATGCTTTACCTGCCTTGCAACTTGAATATCAAGGTCAGCAATTTTTTGCACCGAAAACTGTAGACGATTTTGCTGCATTACGTCAGCAATATCCGCAAGCACGCATCGTGGCAGGCAGTACCGATGTTGGACTTTGGGTCACTAAAATGGGACGTGATTTAGGCGATATGCTGTACATTGGACAAGTTCAAGAATTAAAGAAAATTGCGATTGAAAATCATCATTTGTTGATTGGTGCAAATGTCAGCCTGAGTGATGCACTTTCTAAAATCGCTGAAATTTATCCAGATTTTAAGGAATTACAACGTCGTTTTGCCTCAATGCCGATTAAAAATGCGGGTACGCTTGGTGGGAATATTGCCAATGGTTCGCCAATTGGCGATTCAATGCCAGCTTTAATTACGCTGGATACCGTCTTGCGTTTACGCCATGGTGAACAAACCCGAGACATCGCATTAGAAGATTATTATTTGGATTATCAAAAAACTGCGTTGCAGGCAGGTGAATTTGTCGAAGCGATTCTAATTCCAATTCGTGAAAAACAGGCTGCGTTTAAATTTGCGACCTATAAAATTGCCAAACGCTATGAACAAGATATTTCGGCAGTGTGTGCGGCAGTTAGCTGTGAACTGGATGACCATCAAGTGGTGCAATCCATCAAAATTGCATTTGGTGGAATGGCGGCCATTCCAAAACGTGCCAAACATGCCGAAGCGGTGTTGTTGGGGCAAGTGATGTCTGCTGAAACCATTGCCGCAGCACAAGTTGCCATGGCAGAGGATTATCAACCTTTAAGCGATGGACGAGCGAGTAGTGCTTATCGCTTACAGGTCGCACAAAACTGTTTACAACGTTTTTATTTAGAAAAGATTGAAGAGACGCCAATCGCCCGTGTGGATGATTTGATTGCTTTGGTGGAGGTGTAACATGAATCAGTCTGTAGAACATTTAAACATCCCCAAAAAATCAGCCAAAGCGGGCGATTCGATTCCACATGAAAGCGCACATTTACATGTGACCGGGCAAGCAACCTATATAGATGATTTGCCTGAGCTTGAAAATACCTTACATTTGGCTGTGGGGTTTTCTAAATGTGCCAAAGGCAAAATCACGACTTTCGATTTAAGCGCCGTTCGTGCTGCTGAAGGTGTTTATGCGGTTTATAGTGCAGATGATGTCACGATTGAAAACAATTGGGGGCCCATTGTTAAAGATGATCCGATCTTTGCCAAAGATCAGGTTGAATTTTATGGTCAGGCTTTATTCGTTGTCGCTGCCAAAACTTATCAACAAGCAAGACAAGCAGTGCGTTTGGCAAAAATTGAATATGCCGCAGACATCCCAATTTTAAGCATTCAAGATGCCATTGAGCAGGAGTCTTGGGTGTTGCCACCTGTCGATTTCAGTCACGGTGAAGTGGATGCTGCCTTTGCAACGGCAGCGCATCAGCTCAGTGGTCAAATTGAATTGGGTGGGCAAGAACATTTTTATTTGGAAGGTCAAATTTCCTATGCTGTGCCACAGGAAGATACAACCCTAAAAGTCTATTGTTCGACCCAACATCCAACTGAGATGCAATTACTCATCTGTCATGCATTGGGCTACCATATGCATCAGGTCAGTGTTGAAGCACGTCGTATGGGCGGTGGCTTTGGTGGTAAAGAATCACAATCAGCGCAATGGGCATGTATTGCTTCTTTGGTGGCACAAAAAACAGGTCGTCCAAGTAAATTGCGTTTAGACCGTGACGATGATATGAGCTCAACCGGTAAACGTCATGGTTTTGCCTATGAATGGTCGGTGGCGTTTGACGATGATGGACTGTTACAAGGTTTAAAAGTGCAATTGGCATCCAATTGTGGTTTTTCAGCCGATTTATCTGGTCCTGTGAATGAGCGTGCGATTTGTCATATTGGTAATGCCTATTATCTAAATGCAGTGCAACTGCGTAATTTACGCTGTAAAACCAATACGGTATCCAATACGGCTTATCGTGGTTTTGGTGGTCCGCAAGGCATGTTTGCAATAGAAGTCATCATTGATGATATTGCTCGACATTTAAAGATCGATCCGGTTTCTGTCCGTCAACGTAATTTTTTTGCAGAACAGCCAGGCAACGGTCGTGACCACATGCATTATGGTGCAGAAGTTAGAGATAACGTTGCACCTAAAATAGTGGAAGAATTATTACACAGCAGTCAATATCACGCACGCAAACAGGCGATTGCACAATTTAATCAGCACAATACAACCATTAAACGAGGGATTGCATTAACGCCATTGATGTTTGGTATTTCATTCAACGCTGTACATTATAACCAAGCCGGTGCGCTGGTTTATGTGTACATGGATGGCACAGTCGCGATTACGCATGGCGGAACAGAAATGGGACAGGGCTTATATACCAAAGTCCGCCAAGTCGCTGCGCATGAATTAGGACTCCCGATTGAACAAGTTCGATTGATTGCGACCGATACTTCACGTGTACCCAATACCTCAGCTACGGCGGCATCGAGTGGGGCGGATTTAAATGGTAAAGCGGTGCAAAATGCCTGTATTAAAATTCGTGAGCGTTTAGCCAAACTTGCGGCTGAAATTAGCCAAAGTGGTACAGATCAAATTCAGTTTGAAAATAGTACAGTCACTACGGGCAATGGACAATCATTTAATTTTAATGATTTGGTCAATCGTGCTTATATGGCACGGGTACAATTGTGGGATAGCGGTTTCTATAAAACTCCTGAAATTCATTATGATCAAGTCAACCATTTAGGTCGTCCATTTTTCTACTATGCCTATGGTGCAGCGGTGAGTGAAGTAGCGATTGATACCCTCACTGGCGAAATGAAAGTGTTACGTACCGATATTTTGCATGATGTTGGGCGTTCGATTAACCCAGCCATTGATATTGGACAGATTGAAGGTGGATTTATTCAAGGCATGGGTTGGTTAACCACTGAAGAGCTATATTGGCAGCCACAAGGGCCGCATGCAGGGCGTTTATTCACCCATGCGCCCTCGACCTATAAAATTCCAACCAGTGCTGATATTCCGCATGTGTTCAATGTCAAATTATTTGATAATCAAAATGCGGCAGATACCATTTATCGTTCTAAAGCTGTTGGTGAGCCACCATTCATGCTGGGTCTTTCGGTATTTTCTGCCATTCGTCAGGCCGTACAAGCGGCGATTCCTGACAATGCACCGCTTGAGTTAAATGCACCTGCAACAGCAGAAGAAATCCTGCGTGCGATTGCGATTGGTCGTGGGCATGCTCTTGCAGATCAGCCACAGCCAAGACTTCGCTAGTTGGAAGGTTGGTGATGCAACAACATTTACAGTGGTGGACTGATTTAAACGGTTGGGCGAATGATGAGCGCCCAATGGTTTTGGTTAGCGTGGTTCGTGCCGATGGTTCAACCCCAAGAGAAGTCGGTGCCAGCATGTTGTTAAGGTTTGATTCCCAGCAACAGTGGCAACAGTCCGATACCATTGGCGGTGGGCATCTTGAGTTTCAAGCTATTGATATTGCACAAGCCATGCTAACAGGATCAGAGCCGCGCATCCGTTTTGTCGAGCGTTTTAATTTAAGTGCGCGTTTGGGACAATGTTGTGGCGGAGTGATGTGGCTGTTATTTGAAAAGATAGCGCCGAGCAAAGATGACCTGCTTGCTTATCATCAGGCATGGCAAACTGGTCAAACGATTGTGCGCTCTACTCGACTTGATCAGGCTTCAACGTGGCATATTGGAACACATCAACCACTCCACAGCACGCCCAAATTTGATCAAAGCAATACCGCTTGGCAGTGGACGCAAACGGTTCAACCTTATGCGATGCGAGTCATGATTTTCGGGGCAGGGCATGTCGGCGAAGCGATTGTGCGCTGTTTGCTCCCGATTGGGGTACAAATCACTTGGGTGGATAATCGTGATGATATATTCCCGCAAGATGTGCAGAATCAGGTGCGTTGTATCAGTAGCGATGTTCCCGAAGCCGAAATCACGCATTTTGACCGATCGGGTGCAATTTTAATTCTCACCCATGATCATCAGTTAGATTTACAATTGTGTTTTGAAGCACTGAAACCGACACAGCAACCCTTTGCTTATGTGGGAATGATTGGCTCGAAAAGTAAGCGCGCCATTTTTGAAAAACGTATGCAAGCTAGAGGTTATACTGAAACTGAATTGCAGCGTCTGGTCTGTCCCATCGGAATAGATGGAATTACATCCAAACAACCCGCGATTATTGCAGTTTCAGTGGTCGCTGACCTGCTTCAGTTGTTTGATCGCAAGAAATGATTCAAGTGAATCATTTCTTAGCGTCATATTTTGGATTTTTTTCTGCACGTTTGAGTAAAACCAATACCGCACCTGTACCGCCTTGGTTTTCAGGTGCGCTGACAAACGCTAGTACATCGCGATGTTGACGTAACCAACCATTCACATAAGTTTTTAAAATCGCTTCAGGGCCTTTGCCATGTACAATTTTAATCACATTTTGATTTTCATTTTTTGCGATTTGAAGAATCTGTAAGACCGCTGAACGTGCCTGCTCAACAGTGCAACCATGTAGATCGACCGCTTCAAACCAGCGTAATTTTCCTGCTTTTAAATCTTCAAAGACTTTGTGCTGCAAGGTTGCAATGCGATAGCTTAAGCTTGCTTGACTCGCAACAGGGTTCAAAATGGCTTGTGTATCTGAAATTTCAGTCATTTCAGTGTCAGCACCGCCTTCTGCTGCTGCACGCTTTGCCAGTGTTTGAGCATCAACTTTTTTACTACGGCTTGGTTTAATATCGGCGATATTGCCATGATCGATGGGTTTTACACCTTGCAATGCCTTACTAAAGAGTTGGCTGTCATCCTCAGTTGGGACTTCAGGGCCATTGTAAATAGGTTGTTTATTGGCCGTCTGTTGCTTGGCTGGTTTTTCCTGGCCGTTCGAGATTTGTTTTTTAAACTCTTTTAACAAATCTTGTTGGGCTTTGGAGAGAGAAGTGTCGTGTTTGCTCATGATTACGATAAAAAATCACAATAAAGAAAATGATTAAGATCATTATAGGATTAAAAGAGGAATAAATAAAAAGATCAAACTATTCAATAACAATAGAATCACTTATCCTTAGAAACAAAATGATTCTATTGTTATCAAAAAAATTAAAGTTGTTGTGGTGTGCCGAACAGATCTGTAAATGCTTGATCTGGTCGAGCTTGCTTCATAAAACTTTCGCCGACTAAAAATGAGTGAATGTCATGCGCTTGCATCATTGCAACATCAGCAGGGGTGGCAATGCCACTTTCGGTAATCAGTAAGCGTGAAGGTTCGAGTAATTTTTTCAAACGAATTGATGTATTTAAATCCACATCAAAGGTTTTTAAATTACGATTATTCACACCCAACAAACAACGTTCATCTAATTTTAAAGCACGCTCTAATTCGGCTTCGTCATGCACTTCAACCAAAACGTCAAGATCATATTCAAATGCAGTTTTTGACATTTCTTCAAGCTGTTGATCAGACAAACACGCCACAATCAATAAAATACAGTCTGCTTGTAAAGCACGAGCCTCAATCACATTATAAGGATCAACTAAAAAATCCTTACGCAACGCTGGAAGCTTACAATGGTTTCTGGCAATCGCGATATTTTGGTCAGCACCCTGAAAGAAATCGACATCGGTCAGCACAGACAAACAAGCTGCACCGGCCTGTTCATATTGCTCAGCAATTTCAGCAGGATTAAAGTCCGCACGAATCACACCTTTAGATGGCGATGCTTTTTTAATTTCCGCAATCACACCAGGGCGTTTACTGCGTAAAGACGCTGCAAAACCACGCACTGGCGTGGCTTGTTTTGCCCATTCCTCAACATCTTTTAGACTGCGTTGTTTTAAACGATCTGCCAATTCTTGATGTTTGCGATCAACGATTTTACCCAAAATGGTATTTTGAATTTGAATCATTTGGATAACCTCAGTGGCTTGCGTATTCTTTAAGTGCTTTGGTAAATTCAGACAAAATACTCATTTTTTCAAGTGCTTGTCCGCCGTAAATAATATCGTGCGCTAAGGCCACACCTTGTTTGTACGATGTGCTTAAGCCCGACACATATAGCCCTGCGCCCGCATTTAAAGCAATCATATGTGCGGCTTTTTCGCCAATATCCGATTTGTTTCGACCTAATGCATCTTTAATGAGTTTTAAACTTTCCGATGCATCTGCAACCATTAAACCCGTTAATGTTTGTGATTCAATCGCCACATCTTCAGGATGAAGCGTCCATTCGGTAATATCACCATGTTTAAGTTCGGCAACGTAGGTTGCTGCAGCTAAACTGATTTCATCGAGCCCATCTTTAGAATGCACCACCATGACGTGCTCAGCACCAAGTTGTTTCATGACTTCAGCAATTGGGCGACAAAGTTCATCTGAAAAAACACCAATCACAAAGCGTTTTACTCCAGCCGGATTAGTGAGTGGACCAAGCATATTAAAAATGCTTCGAATACCCAGTTCACGACGTGGTCCGACTGCATATTTCATGGCTTTATGATGATTCGGTGCGAATAAAAAACCGATGCCCATTTCACGTATGCAGCGTTCAGTTTGTTGCATATCTAAATCAAGCTGAATGCCTGCTTGCTCAAGTAAATCGGAAGAACCCGATTTACTTGAAACCCCACGATTACCATGTTTGGCAATGCTTGCACCTGCGGCAGCAATCACAAAACTGGCAGCGGTAGACACATTAAACAGGTTTTGACCGTCACCGCCTGTGCCGACGATATCGACCAAATAAGGAATGTCGCTGACATCAATTTTAATGGCAAATTCACGCATCACCCGTGCAGCGGCAGTAATTTCATCAATACTTTCGCCTTTCATGCGTAGTCCCATCATCAGCGCACCAATTTGTGCTTCTGTGGCTTCACCTTGCATGATGCTACGCATGACATCTTCCATTTGCGCTTGGGTCAAATGAATATTTTTAGTGATGAGATTTAACGCCTGTTGAATATTCATTTATGCATAAATCTCTAAAAAATTCTTGAAGATTTGGTGTCCATGCTGGCTTAAAATGGATTCAGGATGGAACTGCACCCCTTCAATAGGCAGGGTTTTGTGTTTGACACCCATAATTTCTTCCATCGAGCCATCTGTTTCATTGGTCCAACAGGTCACTTCTAGGCAGTCAGGCAAGCTTTCTTGTTCAATCACCAAAGAGTGATAGCGCGTGGCGGAAAATGGTGACGGCAAATGGCTAAAAATACCTTGATCTGAATGATACATGTCGGATAAACGACCATGCATCACGGTTTTTGCCCGCACAATATTGCCACCAAAGGCTTGACCGATCGCTTGATGCCCAAGGCAGACCCCCAGTAAGGGAATTTTCCCTGCAAAATGATGAATGGCAGCAATCGAAATTCCAGCTTCAGTCGGTGTGCAAGGGCCGGGACCAATGACCAAATATTTTGGCTGCCATCGTTCAATGTCCTCTAATGTGACTTCATCATTGCGAACTACTTTTACTTCTTGGTTTAACTCGCCAAAATATTGCACGATGTTATAGGTAAAAGAGTCGTAATTGTCCAACATCAGAAGCATTTTAATTCAACCTTTTGAAATTTAAATAAATATCCTTTTTAACTTTTATGGTTACTCTTAAAAACGAGTCGTTTTTAAAGTTTGGAGTAAAAAAAGCCATTTGGTTAAGTCACTACTTTATCAGAATTTATCTCACTTGTGACAGGCTTATAAATACAATGCAGCAACGCCTCAATAAAAAAATCGCGCAATGCTTCAATGAACTATTTCGATTGAAAAACTTTGAGTCAACATTGACAGTCAATTTGCTAGATTTAAAAAAGCAAATTACGTTGCAAGCCGCAACAAAAATGCATTGAATGTAGGTTTTTATCGTCATCTGTTATTCATATTGAACAATGAATTTATGGTGTGTGAAGATCCATATTGCATTTAACGAAAGGTCTAAATCTTATTTATGCTTTTTTTTGGTCAGCTAATTTTTAGTTCAGTTGATGCTTAAATCATCAAAAAAACACGGCTGAAAATAGGGCTGCTAAAAACAGCGATGGATTTATAAATTTATGCACTATTTTGGTGTGTTTGTGCTAACTTTAAAATCACTGTATCGCGTAAAATGCTAGAATATGGTGCATTTTAAGGATGCAACGTATAACGCAGTAGAAATACGATGCTTAAATCTATTTTATATATATAGTTATGCATAGATTGACTCGGTTTTTATAAGTTGGCACGGGAGTTGCTTTATTACGTACAACTTGTAACACGCACTGCATAAGTGCAATAAAAATACTTTATTGGAGCATAAAGAACATGGCGAACAAGGTCCTTGAACTCATCGAAGAAAGTGGCGCTAAATGGGTCGATTTTCGCTTTACAGATACTAAAGGTAAAGAGCAGCACGTAACTTACCCTGCAGATTCAATTGATGAAGATACTTTTGAAGACGGCAAAATGTTTGATGGTTCTTCAATTGCAGGTTGGAAAGGCATTGAAGCATCTGACATGATTTTGCGTCCAGACGCAGAAACTTGCTTCCTTGACCCATTCTTTGCAGAAGCAACAGTGGTTGTGACTTGTGATGTGATCGAGCCATCTACTGGTCAAGGTTATGAGCGTGACCCACGTTCAATTGCGCATCGTGCAGAAGAGTACTTAAAATCTACAGGAATTGGTGATACTGCATTCTTTGGTCCTGAACCAGAATTTTTCGTATTTGACGAAGTGAAGTGGGACATCGACATGTCTGGCGCGCGTCACACGTTAATTGCTGAAGAAGCGGCTTGGTCTACAGGTAAAGATTACGAATCAGGTAACTCAGGTCACCGTCCACGCGTTAAAGGTGGTTACTTCCCAGTTCCTCCTGTAGATTCTCATCACGATATGCGTGCAGAAATGTGTGCGAAAATCGAAGACATCATGGGCCCTGGTCGTGTAGAAGTACATCACCACGAAGTTGCATCTTGCCAATTAGAAATTGGTGTCAGCTTCAACACTATGGTTCGTAAAGCGGACGAAGTACAACAGTTCAAATATGCAGTTTGGAACGTTGCGCACCAATATGCAAAAACTGCAACCTTTATGCCTAAACCAATGGTTGGCGATAACGGTTCTGGTATGCACGTTCACATGTCAATCTCTAAAGATGGCAAAAACTTGTTTGCTGGTGATGAATATGCAGGCTTGTCAGAAATGGCATTGTTCTTCATTGGTGGTGTAATTAAACATGCTCGTGCATTGAACGCAATTACTAACCCATCTACCAACTCTTATAAGCGTTTGGTTCCACACTTTGAAGCGCCAATTATGTTGGCTTACTCAGCGCGTAACCGTTCTGCATCTATCCGTATTCCTTACGTGTCTAGCCCGAAAGGCAAACGTATTGAAGCACGTTTCCCAGATCCAATGATGAACCCATACTTAGGTTTTGCTGCATTGTTGATGGCGGGTATTGATGGTATTCAAAACAAAATCCATCCAGGTGAAGCAGCAGACAAAAACTTGTATGACTTACCTCCTGAAGAAGAAGCTCAAATCCCAACAGTTGCGCACAGCCTAGAAATGGCGTTAGAAGCGCTTCAAGCGGATCACGAGTTCTTGTTAAAAGGTGGCGTGTTCACAAAAGAAATGCTAGATGCTTATATCGAATTGAAAATGGAAGACGTTCGTCGTTTAAATACAACAACGCATCCAGTTGAATTTGATATGTACTATAGCCTGTAATTGGGTTATAAAAAGAAGCTCGCTTTATGCGGGCTTTTTTTATATCTATAAACTTTATCCTAAAAATATTTTGGCTTGATGTGCTTAGCATCTAAGCGATTTATGGCGCAATTTTTCATTCAGTTTCAATTTATCTGAAATCCGCAGGCTTTAATGGTCCTTTTCCCGTAGATATCCTGTAACGTAAATTTGTATTTTACCAAGTTGTTTTGAGCGTTATTTTTAATACACAGATTCGAAATTTAAAGCGATGTTATGCTATTATAATCGGCTATATTTTTTGATATTAGCTTCCTTTTTTTGAAGTTAAATTTGATGTGTTAATACAAAAGTAGTCTGTAACTACTGAGTACGAAGGAGTATGCATGAGCGTATCGGAAATTCGACCGATTGCCATTGAGGATGAACTCAAAAACTCATATCTTGATTATGCAATGAGTGTTATTGTTTCTCGTGCATTGCCTGATGTAAGAGATGGCCTGAAACCTGTTCATCGTCGTGTGCTATATGCCATGCACGAGCTGGGCAACGACTATAACAAAGCCTATAAAAAATCTGCCCGTGTTGTCGGGGATGTGATTGGTAAATATCACCCACATGGTGATTCTGCGGTTTATGAAACCATTGTTCGTATGGCGCAAGATTTTAGCTTGCGTTATATGTTGGTCGATGGTCAGGGTAACTTTGGTTCTGTCGATGGTGACAGTGCAGCAGCTATGCGTTATACCGAAGTGCGCATGCAAAAGCTGACCCACGAAATTTTAGCCGATCTTGAAAAAGACACGGTCGATTGGGAAGACAACTACGATGGCTCTGAGCGTATTCCTCAGGTCATGCCAACGCGTATTCCAAATCTCTTAATTAACGGTACTACTGGTATTGCTGTAGGTATGGCAACCAATATGGCACCGCATAACATGACTGAAGTCATTAATGCTTGCCTTGCTTATGCCGATAATCCAAATATTACTGTTGAAGGATTGATGGACTATATTACTGGTCCAGATTTTCCAACTGGCGGTATTATCTATGGTAAATCGGGCATTGTTGATGCTTACCGTACAGGTAAAGGCCGTCTACATATTCGCGGTAAATATCATTTTGAAGAAGATGAGAAAACCGGACGTACCACTATTGTATTTACCGAAATTCCATATCAAGTCAATAAAGCTAAAACCATTGAGCGTATTGCTGAATTGGTTAAAGAAAAGAAACTTGAAGGCATTTCTGAACTACGTGATGAGTCAGACAAAGAAGGCATGCGTATTGCCATTGACTTAAAACGTGGTGAAAATGCAGAAATTGTGGTCAATAATTTATTCTTGCATACGCAGCTTCAAAACTCATTCAGCATTAACATGGTTTGCCTAGACAATGGCCAACCTAAATTAATGAACTTAAAAGATATTATTGCGGCATTTATTCGTCATCGTCAAGAAGTGGTGACGCGCCGTACCATGTTTGAATTGCGTAAAGCGCGTGAACGTGGTCATATCTTAGAAGGTTTAACGGTTGCGTTAGCAAATATTGACCAAATTATCGACACCATTAAAGCATCTGCCAATCCAAGCGAAGCGCGTGAGCGTTTGCTTGCTGGTGAATGGGCTGCGGGTGGTGTGGTTGCGTTGCTTGAAAAAGCGGGTGCAATTTCAGTACGTCCAGACGAAATTGAAGGTGAAGATAAAAACCGACCATTTGGGCTTTCTGAGCAATTGTATCGTTTGTCTCCAACGCAAGTTGGTGCAATTTTAGAATTGCGTTTGCATCGTTTAACCGGTTTAGAGCAAGATAAACTTCACGCAGAATATACTGAAATTTTGGCACAAATTGCTGAATTAACTGCTATTTTGAACGACTTTAACTTGTTGATGGCGGTCATTCGTGAAGAGTTGGCGCTTGTTCTACAACAATATGGCGATGAACGCCGTACACAAATTGTGGAATCGGGGGTAGATTTCTGCCGTGAAGATTTAATTCCTGAAGAGCAAGTGGTGTTGACTGTTTCCAAAACAGGTTATGCCAAAACTCAGCCGCTGTCTGATTATCAAGCGCAGCGCCGTGGTGGTCGTGGTAAATCTGCAACCAGCATGAAAGAAGACGATTACATTCAGCATTTAATTGTCACTTCAAACCATGCAACGGTATTATGCTTTACCAATGTGGGTAAAGTGTATCGCCTACGTGCCTTTGAGGTTCCGCAAGCTTCGCGTGGTGCTAAAGGTCGTCCAATGGTGAACTTGTTGCCGTTGGATGCAACCGAAACCATTACCGCCATTTTGCCTGTAACTGAATTTCCTGAAAATCATTATGTCTTTATGGCAACAGCATCAGGCACCGTGAAACGAGTTGAGTTATCTCAATTTGCCAACATTCGTGCCAATGGTTTACGTGCCATTGAATTTAATGATGAAGACACCTTAATTGGTGTGGCTATCACCGATGGTCAGCAGCAAATTATGTTGTTCTCGAACGAAGGTAAAGCCATTCGTTTTGCAGAAACTGACGTCCGTGCAATGGGGCGTAGTGCTAAAGGTGTACGTGGTATGCGTGTTAGCTTAGCATCTGCGGTAGACAGTGAAGAAACCGATGTAGATAACGATGACGCGGACGACAGCGAAGATTCAACAGAATCGAATGTGGTTAGCCGTATTGTATCTTTAGTGGTTGTTCCTGAAACCGGCGAAGTGTTGTGTGCAAGTACCAATGGTTACGGTAAACGTACACCAGTCGACGATTTCCCAACCAAAAAACGTGGTGGTAAAGGCATTATCGCCATTAAAACCTCAGAACGTAATGGTGAATTGGTCGGTGCTGTGTCCATTGATGCAAGCAAAGAGTTGATGCTCATTTCTGATGGTGGAACGTTGGTGCGTACGCGTGCTTCAGAAGTTGCAACCACAGGCCGTAATGCGCAAGGCGTTCGTTTAATTCGATTAAGTGATGCTGAAGTGTTGGTGGGTGTTGTTTCAATTGAAGCAGTAGAAGATGATGAAATCTTGCTGACTGAAGAAGTTGAAGGCGAAGTGATCGTAAAAGATGAAAATCAAACCGCTGAGCCGGATGCTGAATAATACTATTCCTTCTAGCGTTATGTTTTAACGTGGTAGCGCATTAAAAAAGAACCTCACATGAGGTTCTTTTTTTTTGAGAGATTTAAAATGAATAGTAATTTTATAAGGCTAAAAATCCATCGTAAAAAATAGAAAAAATAAAAAGCCGACACTTAAAATATATTGAGTGTCGGCTTTTATCTTTATATTTGATTTACTGCGGTTGAATAATCTTTTTTAGAATATCGGCAAGCACATCAAATTCGCTGTGGAGCGGGGTACTTTTACGCGTAACCAGCGCAATAGTTCGGGTTGGCGCATTTTCAATATGTTTCACTTGCAGGCTATTATCGTATTGCAGCATTTGCCGTTGCAATGCAATTTCTGGCAAAAGCGTATAGCCCAAGTTAGATGAAACCATTTCAACCAGTGTTGGTAGCGAGCTGGCTTTTAAATGATGATCATTTTTGCGCTCGCCCAAAGGACAGGCACTTAAAACGTGGTCGCGCAAACAATGACCTTCTTCTAACAACATTAAGCGAGACAGATCTAAATCATCCAGATCGGTTGCGCGAACGCTTTGCTGATCTGATTTATTGTGGACTAAAACCAAATCCTCTTTTGCAATTTCTGCAACTTTTAAGCCTCTTGTGTCAAAAGGAAGCGCCAAAATAATCATGTCAAGATTGCCGTGTTCTAAGCGCTCAACAATTTTTTCACTTTGGGCTTCGTGTAAATGTAATTGTATTTTTGGAAGTTGACGATGCACTTCATCTAAAAGTTGAGTCAGAATAAACGGTGCAACCGTAGGAATAATGCCTAAATGCAAATCGCCAGTTAAGGGTTCACTCATTTCGCGGCTCAGACGCATTAAGTCTTGCGCATCGGCAAGCAGCACGCGTGCACGGCCAACCACTTGTTCTCCTAACGGGGTTAATCTTACATTTTGACGATCTCGTTCAACCAAAACGCCACCTAAAAGTCGTTCAAGCTCCATAATTCCACCAGATAAAGTGGATTGGGTTACGAAGGAACGGCGCGCTGCCTCGGTAAAGTGCAATGTTTCAGACAGCGTAACTAAATAAGAAAGCTGTCTTAAAGAGGGTAATGCAGCCATAATGTCCTAGTACTTTTAAGATTTAAAATGAGAAGAAAATAAGTCACTCAAGTGTGGAATGAAATGTGCTGGGATATCATGCCCCATTCCGGCAATTAATTCAAACTTTGCACCTTTAATTGCACGAGCAACACTTTGTCCATGTTTGGGTCTTAATAAGCCATCGCGTGCACCATGCACCACTAAAGTGTCTTGTTGAATTTGTTTATTCCATGGATAAAGCGATCCGCTACATAATATGGCTAAAAGCTGTTGAAGTACACCTCTGGGTGAGTAACTGCGCCGATAAGCACGTTGCGCCATGTGTTTTACTTCTGAAAATTGGGTGAAATTAGGCGATCCGATTAATTTATACAGTTTGACGGATTGTTGAATAATCTCATCTTCATGGTTAGGGCGTTTCTGCAACAGCATTTTTAATTGTCTAAAGCCGGGTGTGGGCAAAAAAGGGCGATTATTACTGGTAAACAGTAAGCCGAGTTTTTGAACTTTTTGGGGATATTTCGCAGCTAAAATTTGGGCAATCATACCGCCCATAGAGGCACCAAGCACATGGCACGGTTGAATTTGAAGATGATCAATCAGTAATGCCACATCATCGGCCATATCTTCAAGATTATAGGGCGCACCATGATTTTTTAAACCCACGGCAAAGCGCGCCATGAACACCAATAATTGTTTTGATGAAACGCTAGACGATTGCACTTTGGAAGATAAACCAACATCGCGGTTATCAAAACGGATCAGGCAAAAGCCCTGATCAATCAGCGCTTTGCAAAAAGCATCTGGCCATAAAATCATTTGTGCCCCAAGCCCCATGATCAATAAGATACATGGATGCTCAGGATTACCGCCAATTTCGACATGCAATTGCAGGCCGTTGTCTAAATTGACGGTAGTTTCTTGCATAAAACTAGATTCAGAAGAAGGTTTCAATACGAGCGATGTGTTCATTTAAACCTCCTCATTATGGTGTAATTTTATTAAACCTGAGCAGGAATTAAATCAGGTACTAATTTTGTTAAGCTTAGCCGCTGTTTTGCAGCTGTTGCACCCAACAAAACGAAACCACGCAACATATTTTCACTGTCGATGGCTTTGGATACTAAACCATCTTCTAAATATTCAGTTTCCCAATTTACAACAACATTTTGCGGTGGCGGCAAGACGGTTAACGGTGCAGCAGGAGTTTTGACTGCAACGGGCATGGCAGGGTAGTGAACCTGCGTATGTTCACCTGCCAAGGTTTTCGCAAGGGCGCGTGCTTGCTGCATTAATGGCATTACATATGGAAGTAAGGTGCCATTGACTTCAGCACAGTCACCGAGCGCATAAATATGCTGCAAATTGGTTTGCATAAGGGTGTTGGTGATAATGCCACGGCTGGTATTTATACCCGTTTGTTTTGCAAGTTCAATATTGGGTTGCAAACCAATCGCGCAAATAACAGCATCGGCTTCTATACTATGACCATTGGCTAAAGTAATTAAATAATGCTGATCTATTTTGCTTACACGGTCGACCGTGGTTTCTAAAATAAAGCGCACGCCAGATTGTTGTAGTTTTTGTTGGAAGGCTGAAGCAACATGTGCGGGCAATAAACGACCCAAAGGTTGCGGCGCTAAATCAATCACTGTTGCTGCGTGTCCCGCTTGATGCAAATCGTTTGCAAATTCACAGCCAATTAAACCTGCCCCTAAAATGACAATCCGTTGTTGTTGCTGTAAATCTAAATGTTCGCGAAAAGCGCGGTAATCGGTTAAAGAATTGATCAGGTGGATATCATCACTACCATCGCCTGAAATGGCAAGGCGAATCGGATTTGCACCAACAGCAAGAATTAATTGACTAAATTCGAGTTCAAAAGTTTGCTGGTTTTGTGTATAGCTTAATGTGTGTTGTTCGGAATCAACGGCAGTCACCCAAGCATGGGTAATAATTTGCATATTCAGCTGTTCGGCCATTTTATTGGCATCCGCCAATGCAATTTGTGTGGGATGCTTATTGCTTGCCAGTGCATTGGATAAGGTCGGCTTAGCGTAACTTGCGCCATCATCGGCACAAAGCATAATTAACGGCTGCTCTTTATTAAGTTTTCTGTATTCTCGAGCTAGGGTATAGCCTGCCATACCAGAGCCAATAATAATCATGGGCTGCATAGTCACTCCAACAAATTAAAGGTATAAAAAAAGACCATGCACTGACATGGCCTTTACATATTAAATTTCAATCATTTCAAAATCGGCTTTAGATACGCCACAATCTGGGCAAGTCCAATCTTCAGGAACGTCTTCCCAAGCTGTTCCCGGTGCAATACCATCATCAGGCCAGCCCGCTGCTTCGTCGTAAATCCATCCACAAACGATGCATTGATATTTTTTCATGTGTTTCTCCAAAGTGCTGATGGGGATTTAGCCTGTCAGCCTGTATGTTCAGCAAGGTTTACAGTTATTTTACAACATGTCGATGCTTTTACCTTATGAAATATCGAATCAAGCGAAGGATTTAAGTGATTTTTGATATAGATATTGTGTATGCCCAGACGAAAGTTTGAATCATTTTGATTTTATTAGAATTGCTTAGACTAAAGTGTGAGTGTGAAAAAAATATAAAACTTTATAATGTTTGCTCTAAAAATAAATTGCTTTTATTTTATTAATATAATAATCAATAATTTATGTATTTTTATTGCTCGGTTAGATGCGAAAATTTGTATTCGAACTGGTCTTTAATTAGAAAAAAGATTAAAATTAGATCAAATTTAGTTATGTTGTGTTATTACCATGAATTTTGCTCAGACCTTTTGGACTCAGATTCGTACAGTTCCTAATTTTCCAAAAGCAGGAATTTGTTTTTATGATTTGACTCCATTATTGGTCAATCACATTCAAGAATTAGCCGAAGCTTTGGTTGCAAGTATTCCTGCTGAACAAATTGCTCAAGTCGACAGCTTTGTTGCGGTTGAAGCGCGTGGTTTTGTATTGGCAAGCTTTTTAGCACAACATTTGAACAAAGGTTTAATCTTGGTTCGTAAAGCAGGTAAGTTACCACCGCCAGTTGTAGGCGTGGGATATAGCCTAGAATATGGTGTCGACAAACTTGAAATGTCTGCCAACTTAGAGCCACAAAACGTTATTTTAGTCGATGATGTTTTGGCAACTGGTGGAACCTTAAAGGCAGTACATAGCTTGGCTGAGAAATGTCATATGACTGTTTTGGGTGCATCTATTTTACTTGATTTAGACGATGTTCATGCAGATTTAGGCATGAAAGTGTGGTCGGTTGTTAAAGAAAGCGAAAAACCAAAACAAGTTGCCGTGGCTTAAACGGAACGATTTTAAAAAGCTGACTGTGTGTCAGCTTTTTTTTACATATTTAAATTTTTACGATATTGGATGAATCCAGCATTTTGCGCAATTTGGTCGTATAAATGGCGTGCCGCTGCATTACTTTCGTGGGTTAGCCAATAGACGCGTGAGCATTCGGCTTCATTTGCAGTTGCGTAAACATTTTCAATCAGTTGTTGCCCAATTTTTAATCTTCTATAATTTGAGTCGACAAATAAATCTTGTAAATAACAATAATTGCCAACAGACCATGTGCTGCGATGAAAAATAAAATGAACAAAACCAATCAGCTTGCCTTCATGTTCCATGACATGACAAAACACAGGTTCGTTAATATCTAAAAAACGTTGGAAAGTGGTTTTGCTGACCTCGTCCGTTAATTGCGTTGAGTAAAATTGTTGATAGCCCTGCCAAAGCGTGAGCCATTCTGGGTAATCGGCAATTTGAACGGCTCGAATATACATCAGCATTGTGTCCTTTTTTATGTTGTAATATTTTCTTTGAATCAAAATAACATTATTTTTTTGTAGAATATAGTGTGTTTTCAAAATGTTGGATTAATAAATTAAGGTGCTCTGGATGTTCTAAACGGTGGTAGCCACCTGCATAAGTATGCACAATCATAAAACGTTCTAAAACCGACAAGGTTTGGTGCATATCTAAAACTTCATCGGCCAATTCAAGATAGGCAAATTGTGGAATGTCGTGTTCTAAATCGGACTCTTGAAGGGCGGGATAGTCACTTCGAAAACGTGGCGCTAAACTGGGATTTGCCACAATGGCAGGCAGTTGATAATCCAAAGACATTTTGAGTGCCCAATAGCCGCCCACGCCATGACCAACCAATAAATCTGGTTTAATGGTCTGAATCATATTTCTATAAAACGCATAGACCGTATCAAAATTTAAGTTTCTATAATCAACATCAATGCAATATTTTTGGCGCGATGCAATCGCGTGGAATTTTGTGGATTGTTTAGATGAGTCTAAGCCGTGGAAAAATAAAATTTTAGTGTTATTCATTTTCATTGTTGTGATTTCATCTTGTATTGCTGAAAAATCAGATAAAAACATGTACGTGATCTATAAAATACGTTAATTCACTAGGTATTCTACGGATGTTTTGCCGCACTGAAAGTTAGCGAATGGTCTAAGATCAACTTTGGTTTAACTAAAAAACTAAAATGTTGATTTTTTGCGAGCAAACTCGCACAAGATACTCGAAAAATAATGGAATTCTGCTATGCTATGTGGCTTCTTTTTACTATTTTTTCGAGGCAGAGATGACGCAACACAACGCTCAATCGACTTCTGAACCCGCTATTTCCGAAAACGATTTAATTGCACAGCGTCATGCCAAATTAAAGCAAATTCAAGAAAAGGCGCTTGAGTCAGGTCAAAGCCCTTGGCCAAACACCTTTAAACGTGAACATTACGCAGCCGATTTACAATCTCAGTTTGAGCATTTATCAAAACAAGAAATTGAAGCTGGCGAAAAAGTTTATGTAAAACTGGCTGGCCGTGTCATGTTAAACCGCGGTTCGTTCATGGTTTTACAAGATATGACTGGACGTATTCAGTTATATGTCGACCGTAAAGGTTTGCCGGCAGAAACACTAGAAACCATTAAAAGCTTAGATTTGGGCGATATTATTGCTGCATCAGGTTATATTGGTCGTTCGGGTAAAGGCGATTTATACGTGCATTTGGAAGGTTTTGAGTTATTAACCAAATCGTTGCGTCCATTACCCGATAAATTCCACGGTTTAAGCGACACAGAAGCGAAATATCGTAAGCGTTATCTCGACTTAATTGTGAATGAAGAAACCCGTAAAACCTTTGAAATTCGTGCCAAAGTGGTTGCTGGTATTCGTCAATATTTAGCAGACCAACGTTTTATGGAAGTTGAAACCCCAATGATGCATATCATTCCGGGGGGCGCATCGGCTCGTCCATTTGTGACGCATCACAATGCCTTAGACATGGATTTGTATTTGCGTATTGCACCTGAACTTTATTTAAAGCGTTTGGTTGTCGGTGGTTTTGAGCGTGTGTTCGAAATTAACCGTAACTTCCGTAACGAAGGGGTGTCTACGCGTCATAACCCTGAATTTACCATGATTGAATTCTATCAAGCCTATGCTGACTATAAAGACTTGATGGAATTAACCGAAAATATGCTAGAAAAATTAGCGCTTGATATTTTAGGTTCTACCGATGTGCCTTATGGCGAAGAAGTGTATAGCTTCAAAGGCCCATTCAAGAAAATTTCAATGTTTGATGCCATTTTAGAGCATAACCCAAGCTTTACTCCTGAAAACGTCAATGACCGTGAATTCTTAGCCAAGTTCACCCAAGAGGTGTTAAAAGAGCAAGTGAAACCTGGTTTTGGTTTAGGGAAATTGCAGACGATTGTGTTTGAAGAAACAGTTGAAACTCAATTACGTCAGCCAACCTTTATTACTGAATATCCTGCTGAAACTTCTCCATTGGCACGCCGTAACGATCATAATCCACATATTACTGACCGTTTCGAGTTCTTCATTGGTGGTCGTGAATTGGCAAATGGTTTTAGCGAGTTAAATGACCCAATTGACCAAGCAGAGCGTTTCCAAGCCCAAGTGGCTGAAAAAGATGCGGGTGATGATGAAGCCATGCATTACGATGCAGACTTTATCGAAGCGCTTGAATATGGCTTGCCGCCAACAGCAGGTCAGGGTATCGGTATTGACCGCTTAGTGATGTTGTTTGCCAATGCGGCAAGTATTCGTGATGTATTGTTATTCCCGCATATGCGCCGTAAAGACGTTTAAGCGACTACATTTTAAAAAACCTCAGTCATTTATTGGCTGAGGTTTTTTTGTTTTTTAATTAAGTTAGGGCATGAAAATGTAATTACAATTTTTTAAAATCATTGATTAAATACAACAAAAGATTCTTGAATGTTAAAAGCCCGCGTACACTTTTTATAAAATGGTGCGGTACTTTGTTATGCTGATGCAGCATCGATCAATTTTAGGTTTTTATTCTATTGGCATTAAATGCATACTACTATGCTAAAAAATCATACGACTAAAGTATTATATTGCAGTCAAAACACGCTAAAATATGACACACAAATTAAGACAATCACCAGAGGTAATAAAAATGATCTTCATTCTTCGGAAATTGAAAGGTCTTTTAGAAAAAACATCGTACTAAAATGATGTCTGTGTTCTAAATCCTAAGATACGTCATCCGGCGTAGCACATAAGCAAGGATGCTTTTTTGTTCCTAAATAAAATAATAATCAAAATCGGCTTTTAAAATTAAAACACACCTTACTTGATGCAAATTGCCTTACCAATAAAAAAAGCACCTTCATTTGAAGATGCTTAAGCGTTATTGTAAAACATGTATTTAAGATGTGCTGTCTGGTTCTTCAGGCTTAACATCATTGTTATCTATAATGCGTGTAACAAGCAATTGGTCAATTTTAAAATGATCCACATCGACCACTTCAAACTTATAGTTCTCAAATTCGACAAAATCTGCTGGACGTGGAATTTTACGTAAGCGGAACATCATAAACCCTGCAAGTGTTTCGTAGTGTTCTTCATCTGGAATTTGGTCAATTTCGAGCGCATGTTTGACATCTTCAATTGGCGTGCTGCCATCAATGAGCCATGAATTATTGTCACGCTTAATGATTTGTAAATCATCTTCAGTTGGCGTCACCCAATCGCCCATTACGGTAATCATAATGTCACTTAAGGTAATGACACCCACCACAAAAGCATATTCGTTAATAACGACGGCAAATTTTTCTTTGGTGGAACGGAATCGGTCGAGAACTTCAGACAAGTTTAGCGTGTCAGGGATGGTTAACACATTACGAATGGTTGACTCATTCAGTTGGTTAATCGATTGATTATTTAAAATACGCACCAAAATATCTTTTGCATCGACATAACCAATCACTTGGTCAATATTTTCATTACACACCAAAAACTTAGAAAATGGATATTCCGCTAATTTTTGGCGAATGCTGTATTCAGATTCTTTCATTGTAAAGTAAATCACATTTTCACGTGTGGTCATGCTAGATGGAACATTACGCTCTTCAAGCTCAAATACATTTTCAATGAAATGATGTTCTTGTTTCAGTAAAACGCCGGCTTGTGCACCTGCATCCATTACCGCTGAAATATCATCAAAAGTGATATTGTCATCGCGAATGGTATTTACTTTGAATAAACGAAACAGCAAATTGGCAATGGCGTTAATCACCCATGCCAAAGGTTTACAAATTTTAATATAGATTTGAATGGGATGAATGACTAAAACGGCAATTTTTTCCGGTGCAATCATCGCCAAACGTTTTGGCATGAGGTCGGCAAAAAGAATAAATAGCGATGTCACTAAAGTGAATGATAAACCAAAGCCAATCGATTCAGTCCAAGGACTTGGATAAAAGCGTTCTAGTAGACTGACAAAGAAGGGGCGAAAAGCCGGTTCACCAATAATACCGCCTAAAATTGCTACAGCATTTAACCCAATTTGAGATGCTGCAAAAAAATCTGCGGAATTTTCTTGGATATCTAAGACTTTTTGTGCGCGTTCATCGCCTGATTCTGCAAGAATTTTAAGTTTGACTTTACGTGCGCCTGCGAGGGCAATTTCTGTTAAGGCTAAAAATCCTGCCCCTATAATAAGAACAATGATAATAAGGATATTTTGGAACAGACTCACAATGCACCTGTTGTTTATAGATTCTTCATTATTGAATAATTTTTAACACAAAATGCTATTCGGTGATACAACTAATATCATCCGAAAGCACGGAATCGTTAGCGAATGTTAAAAATCATTTAATACTGAGAAAGTTGCGAATGGTTGGTTAGAAATTCTTTATTTTCTTCTTCAATCATCTGCCGTGCAACATATAAAATCAGTTGGCGTAACCAACGGTGTGCAGGGTGATGATGTAAAAGAGGACACCACGCCATTTTTAATTCAATTTCAGGAATATAAAAGGGTGGATCTTTAATAATCAGTTCTTCATTGACCGCCTGTAAGCGGGCAATGCGACTCGGCAAAGTAGCAATTAAATCGACATTACGTGCCAATAATGCAGGCATTTGATAATGTCGTGTAAAGACTGAAATTTTACGTTTTTGTCCGATGCGTTCGAGGGCTTGATCAATCCAGCCTAAGCCAGCTTGTTTATCGGGATTCACCCCAAAACCAATGCCCATTCCTGTTTTAGACACCCAAATATGGTGTGCTTCTAAATAATTCTTTAAATTTAAATTGTTTACATTTGGGTGTTTCGGATTTAGCAAACACGAAAAACTGTCGCGCCAAACCAAAACTTGGTGGAAACTTTGCGGAATTTCATTAAAGCGGTTAATGGCTAAATCGACTTTACCTTGTTCCATGTCACGATAAGACACATCGCTTGGGGTTAAAAAGTCGAGAACCACATTGGGTGCTTCAGAGCGTAAGGCTTTGACTAAACGAGGCACTAATGTCGCTTCGGCATAATCTGAAGTCATAATTCTAAATACACGATTACTGGTGTATGGTCGAAACTCAGTGCGAGGTTCTAAAATCATGGATAAATCGGACAATACATCGCGAATTCGAGGTTGTAATTCTAAAGCGCGCTCGGTCGGAGTCATTCCTTCAGACGAACGAATGAGTAGCGGATCGTTAAATAGGGTTCGTAATCTACGAAGGATGTTACTCATCGCAGGTTGTGTGACACCCAATTGTTCCGCTGCACGAGTTACGTTTTTTTCCCTTAACAAAACATCAAGGTAAATCAATAGATTTAAATCAACCCGCTCCAGATTCATATAAAAAATACCGACAATAACACCAAGAAATTAATTAAAATTATGCCACAAGCAAAGTCATTTGTGTTGGAAATGCTGTAAAAAAGATCAAAACAGTTTAAAGCATGGCTGAATGCAATCTGTTGACTTAGAGCATTGATTTTTAAAAGGTCATTTTAAAAACCTGTTTTTTCTAAAGCGGTTCTTAAGTAGGTGTCTAAATCGTCCTGACGCAATAGCCATTTTACGTAGTCGGCAGGTAAATCTGAAATGGCAGTGCCTTTATGTTTACCAAAACTCATGCTTTTGGGAATACGTGCATCTTCCGAAGCCAAATACAGTTCTTCAACCGACTGAATGCCTAAATGTGCAATGATGTGCATTAAAATATTGGCAGTTAAAATAATGTCTGCATCGGCACGATGTGCACCTTTAAGCAGTTCGCGTGCTTTTGCGCTTCCTTTACTAATTTGATAAATCAGCGCAGAAATATTGTGTGCTTCGGCATTCGGCCAAACCAAACGAGCAAGTGCGAGGGTACAAATTGGCTTTAAGTGACTGACATCAATACCACAACGCGCAATCGCTTGAATATCATAATCGACATTATGACCGATAATGTATTGGGTATCGCTTGGCAGCTTAAAGCTGGTGTAATCGGGTTGATCGATTAAATCTGATTCTAAAATATGATGAACCGCCATTGCCGCATAAGAAATGGGTTCATGCACCTGATAAAACTGATCAAAAATTTGCTGTTTATTTAAGGTCAGTTTGCCGTCTTGAATTTGAATGGGCGCATAAGCAATTTCAATGGGAAGACCATTCAGCGTATGAGTTTCTGTATCTAAAATAATGGTTTGCATAGAATAACGAAACACTAAAAAACATTCAGAAAAGAGTATAAACCAGTTCGTTCAAGATGCCATATTCAATCACAAAAATTATGGCTAAAGATCAGCGCGTTTCAAATATTGGAATTGATACGGTTATTAAATAACTATATTTGAATGGCAAGTAAATTTTTAAAAAAGGCAAATAAAATGTACAGAAAAAGGCAAATAGAATTTTATTGAATCTTGGGTAAAGTTGATGCCTAAATAGATGAATTATCTGTTAGAATAACCTACGATTTTAGCACGGCTTAAAAGCCCTACATAATAGGACCCTCGCTAATGTTTGCCAACATCTCTATTTCTGAATTCGACCCAGATTTAGCAAAAGTCATTGTGTCAGAAGATGCGCGTCAAGAAGCGCACATTGAACTGATTGCTTCTGAAAACTATTGCTCACCAGCAGTTATGGAAGCACAAGGAAGCAAATTAACCAATAAATATGCTGAAGGTTATCCTGGTAAACGCTACTACGGCGGTTGTGAATATGTAGACGTCATTGAACAATTGGCGATTGACCGTGCTAAAGAATTGTTTGGTGCAGATTATGCCAACGTACAACCTCACGCAGGTTCACAAGCCAATGCTGCGGTTTACCTTGCACTATTAAACCCAGGCGACACCGTTTTAGGTATGAGTTTGGCACATGGTGGTCACTTAACCCATGGTTCACATGTTAACTTCTCTGGTAAAACATATAACGCAATTCAGTACGGTTTAAACCCTGAAACTGGCGAAATTGATTACGAAGAAGTAGAGCGTTTAGCGGTTGAACACAAACCACGTATGATTCTTGCAGGTTTCTCGGCTTATAGTCGTGTGGTTGATTGGCAGCGTTTCCGTGACATTGCAGACAAAGTCGGTGCTTACCTGTTTGTTGATATGGCACACGTTGCAGGTTTAGTTGCTGCAGGTGTTTATCCAAACCCTGTACAAATTGCTGATGTAACCACCACTACCACGCATAAAACCCTTCGTGGTCCACGTTCTGGTTTAATCCTTGCTAAAGCCAATGAAGAGATTGAGAAAAAACTTCAATCTGCGGTGTTCCCTGGTAATCAAGGCGGGCCGTTAATGCATGCCATTGCAGCGAAAGCGGTGTGCTTTAAAGAAGCGATGGGCGATGAGTTTAAGACGTATCAACATCAAGTGGTTAAAAATGCACAAGCCATGGCCAAAGTTCTGATTGAACGTGGTTACGATATTGTGTCTGGTGGTACAGACAACCACTTGTTCTTGCTTTCGTTAATTAAGCAAGACATTACTGGTAAAGAAGCTGATGCATGGTTAGGTGCAGCGCACATTACTGTAAATAAAAACTCAGTACCAAATGACCCACGTTCTCCATTTGTCACTTCAGGTATCCGTATTGGTACACCTGCAGTAACCACACGCGGTTTTGGTGAAGCTGAAGTTGTTGCACTTGCGGGTTGGATTGCAGACATTTTAGACAGCAAAGGTGACGAAGCTGTAATTGCTGCGGTACAAGAGAAAGTTGCAGCAGTTTGTGCAAAATTCCCAGTTTATGCTGCATAATTAAAGCTTGTTTTAATAGGCCTCCTTTAAAAGGGGGCTTTTTTATATTTAAAAAATGAAAAAAAGGACAGAATAACGATGTATCTGCGTTCCATCGATATATTGCGTGGCGTTTCAGTGTTACTGGTGTTATTACACCATTTTAATATTCCTTATAAATTGCAGGACACATGGCTTGGTGTTCACATTTTTGGAGAAAGTTTGAGTACGTTACTGGCAAGAAACGGCAATTATGGTGTCACCATGTTCTTTGTTATTTCAGGCTTTTTAATTACTCAGCATAGCTTAGCGCGTTATACGCAGTTGTCTCAGCTTAAACTACGCGATTTTTATATTCGTCGCATTGCGCGGATTATGCCATGTTTGGTTTTGTTGGTGGGCTTGGTGACGGTGCTAGGTCTTTTTAATCTGCCGCCTTTTGTGAATCATGCACCGAATGGACAGGCTGTTTCATATCCCTTAACTCTATTTGCAGCTTTTAGTTTTTGGATGAATCTTTTAATTATCCAATATGGTTGGGTAAACTATGCCTTAGGTGTGTTGTGGTCTTTATCGGTCGAAGAAGTTTTTTATTTGTTTTTTCCGCTTTTATGTTTGGTTTTACGGCATAAAACGGCTTTGGTGATGTTTCTGCTTGCCGTAATTGCTTACGCCCCGTATTTTCGTACGCTGAAATTTTTAGATTCCAACGAAGCCTATCTTTACCATTATTTTTCTAGCTTTGACGCGATTGCCATAGGTTGCTTAGCGGCATTGTTGTGGCAGAAATTAAATAGTGCAATATTGGCACAGCGTTGGCTGCAATATACGGTGATGACCGCAATGGTTACGTTGTATCTATACGCGCCAATTAAACTCGTTGCACCTTGGTCGATGAGTGTTTTTGCCAGTTTAACGGCCATTTTGATTTTATCCTTTAAGCATCAGCCAGAAAAAATGTCGCAAACCCTGTTAAGCAAATGGCAACATCTGTGGATTTGGCTTGGAAAACGTAGTTACGAGCTGTATTTATTTCATTTAATGGTTTTGGGTTTAATGAAGGTGGTTTTTGTTCCAGCGCAAACATCAGCTTTGGCCAAACTTATTTTATTGCCTGTTTTTCTAATACTTGCGTGTTTGTTGGCGGCTGTTATTGAAAAGTATTATTCAACGCCGTTAAACAAAAACATCAGAAAATGGTTTTTAAGCGGACATTGAAAATTAATTCAAAAAACCGATTAATAACATGAAAATATACTGTTTCTACAATTTTGCATGCTGCAGTACTATACATACAAGTTAAAAAATTGGCTCGATTAGAGAGAATCATCATGTTAGACCAAAATATTAAAACACAATTAAAAGCTTATCTTGAACGTTTAGAAAGCCCAATTGAATTGGTTGCAGCTTTAGACGATTCAGATAAAGCGCAGCAAATTAAAGAATTGGTGACTGAAATTGCAGAATTATCTGAATTAGTCACTGCACGTTTTGATGGGGAAAATGCACGCCGTCCAAGTTTTGGTGTGGCAAAAGCAGGGCAACAGCCACGTATTTTCTTTGCTGGCTTGCCAATGGGGCATGAATTTACCTCACTTATTTTGGCATTATTGCAAGTGTCTGGTTATGCGCCAAAAGTGTCTGACGAAGTGTTAAACCAAATTAAAGGTTTGAACTTAAAAGCCGATTTTGATGTTTTTGTATCGCTAAGCTGCCATAACTGTCCAGACGTTGTACAAGCACTAAACTTAATTGCAATTTACAACCCAGAAACCACAGCAACCATGATTGATGGTGCGTTCTTCCAAGATGAAGTGGAACAACGCAAAATTATGGCAGTGCCGATGTTGTTTAAAAACAATGAGCATATTGGCCAAGGTCGTATGACACTTGAAGAAATTGTGGCGAGCTTGGATGTGAATGCGGCTGAAAAAGATGCTGCTGCAATGAATGCCAAAGGCGAGTTTGATGTACTGATTGTGGGTGGTGGCCCAGCCGGTGCAACCTCTGCAATTTATGCAGCACGTAAAGGTATTGCAACTGGCATTGTGGCTGAGCGTTTTGGTGGACAAGTCATGGACACCATGGACATTGAAAACTTCAGTTCAATTCAAAAAACCCAAGGGCCAAAATTTGCGGCAGATTTAGAAGCACATGTGCGTGAGTATGATGTAGATTTAATGAATCTTCAACGTGTTCGCCATATTAGCGGTGCAGACCAAACAGCGAATGGATTGGTTGAAATTGAACTGGAAAATGGTGCAAAACTTCAGTCTAAAACCGTTATTCTTTCTACAGGTGCACGTTGGAGAGAAATGAACGTTACCGGTGAAAAAGAGTACCGTACTCGTGGTGTAGCATATTGCCCACACTGTGATGGTCCACTTTTTAAAGGCAAACGTGTTGCAGTTGTAGGTGGTGGTAACTCTGGCGTTGAAGCAGCAATTGACTTGGCTGGTATTGTCGAGCATGTCACCTTATTAGAATTTGGTGATACCTTACGTGCCGACCAAGTATTGCAAGATAAACTCAACAGCTTGCCCAATACCACTGTGATTAAAAATGCACAAACCACTGAAGTTGTTGGCGATGGCGAGCAAGTGACAGGATTAAACTACCTTGATCGTAATACTAATCAAGAACACCACATTGAATTGGCAGGCATTTTTGTACAAATCGGTTTATTACCGAATACCGATTTCTTAAAAGACAGCCCAATTGAATTGTCTAAACAGGGTGAAATTGTGATTAACGAACGCAATGAAACCAATGTAAAAGGGGTGTTCGCGGCGGGAGATTGTACCACTGTGCCGTATAAGCAAATTATTATTGCCACAGGTGAAGGTGCAAAAGCTGCATTGTCTGCCTTTGATTATATTATTCGTTCAGGCTTATAAGCCCATTCAAAAAAGCCCATGTTTTTACATGGGCTTTTTTATTTTTAAACCAGTTTAAGTGCCTGAAATTTTTTTAATAATTGCGTTGAATCTTCTAAATGATTCGGGTCTTTTTCAATACAATGAATTGGGCAAACCTCAATACATGTTGGCGCTTCATAAAATCCAACGCATTCAGTGCAATGCTGCGCATCAATTTCATAAATTTCTGTTCCTTCCGAAATGGCATTGTTCGGACATTCAGCTAAACACATATCGCAATTTATACAGTCGGATGTAATCAATAAAGCCATTTTTAATTGACCTTAGCAACATAAGCCAATGATGCGGCACTAATATCGGTTTTTGCATTCGGTAAATGGCGAATTAATAATCCAAAGTGAATGTCAATCTGCGGATCAATCTCAATTTGTATGATATATCCTGAGCCTTTGGCATCTGTAATGGGTTGGTTGTTTAAATCAAACATATTTTGTAGAGTAAAAATGAGGTTGCCTTGCGGTGTCATTAATTCGAGCGTATCGCCAACGCTAAAGCGGTTTTTTACCTCTACTTTTACATATCTGCCCGAGCGCGTTAAAACTTCACCACAAAACTGCTGATAATCAAACCGCGATGATCCATCTTCATAGTTTTGATAATCGCTGTGCACATGACGTCTTAAAAAACCTTCGGTATAGCCACGATTGGCTAAACCTTCAAGTTGCATCACAAGGTTTGAATCGAACGCTCGACCTGCGTGTGCATCATCCAGTGCTTTACGATAAATTTGAGCAGTTCGGGCGCAGTAAAAAAAAGATTTGGTTCGGCCTTCAATTTTTAAAGATGCAACACCAATTTGACTTAAACGTTCGACATGTTGTACGGCACGTAAATCTTTTGAGTTCATAAAATAGCTGCCATGTTCATCTTCTTCGGCAGCGAACATGTCTTCTTGATCTCGTTGTATTAAAACGGGTTCAGCAAAATGTGAAGAAGTAGGCGAATTTTTACAACAGTTTTTTTCTGTTTGCTTGTGGGTTGCTAAGACAACATCGCCCGTTGCATCTTCGGTTGCAGCATGAATTTTGTATTCCCATCGGCAGGCATTGGTGCATGCGCCTTGGTTTGCATCGCGTTTATTCATATAACCCGACAACATGCAACGGCCTGAATACGCCATGCACAGTGCACCGTGCACAAAGACTTCAAGTTCAATATTGGGCACATGCTGTTTAATTTCAGCAATTTCTTCAATAGAAAGCTCACGCGATAAAATCACCCGACTCAGTCCATAATTTTGCCAAAATTTTACAGTGGCCCAATTAATGGCATTGGCTTGTACGGAAAGATGAATGGGCACGTCTGGAAAATGCTCACGGACTAGCATAATTAATCCAGCATCCGACATAATTAAAGCATCTGGTTGCATGGCAATAATGGGCGTTAAATCTCGGATAAAGTTTTTCAGTTTGCTGTTATGCGCTTGGATGTTGACCACCACATAAAACTTCTTGCCTAACGCGTGTGCTTCTTCAATGCCAATTTTTAAATTGTCATGATCAAATTCATTATTGCGCACACGTAAACTATAACGTGGTTGCCCGGCATATACCGCATCTGCGCCATAAGCAAAAGCATAACGCATATTTTTGAGTGAACCGGCAGGGGAAAGAAGTTCTGTTTTCATTGGAGACAAAATAAAGTCTTAAAAAAAGTATGGGAATATTTTAAGCATTCAATCAATTACACTCAACCTAGTAAATTACTCAAGATTCTGCTGTAGTTGTTAAACCAAGTAACGTTTCATATCCTTAATAGAGTGTTCTATTATTTGGCTTGTATCTTGCGCTTTAAAATTTTAAAGTTAATAAAATTCAATAATATAAAAAGAGTTGCAGTTATGCTAAATTCAACAACAACGCGTCAACCGGTGTATTTTGTATCGCATGGTGGTGGCCCTTGGCCGTGGATGCCAGAGCAGTTAGAAACTGTCTATTCGGTATTGGCAGATGCATTAGCATCGTTATTGCCAGCTTTAGTCGTACAACCAAAAGCAATTTTAATGATCTCTGCGCACTGGGAAGAAGCTGAATTTACGGTTCAGTCTGCGGCGCAGCCGGGCATGATTTATGATTATGGTGGTTTTCCGGACTATACTTATCAGGTGAAATATCCGTCACAAGGCTCGCCTGAATTGGCAGAGCGTGTCATGACATTACTGCAAAATGCACAAATTGATGTACGCGCCAATGCAACGCGTGGCTATGATCATGGCATGTTTTCACCGATGCAGGTGATTCACCCAGCCGCAGATATTCCGGTTGTACAGTTGTCGTTAAAACGTGGTTTAGATCCGCAAGCACATATCGAGCTTGGACGGGCACTTGCACCTTTACGAGATGAGAACGTATTAATTATTGGCAGTGGCTTGAGTTACCATAACTTAAGCCAATTTAATTATTTGGCCTCTAAACCATCGCAAGCCTTTGATGAATGGTTATATGACACAGTGGTTGAACACCAAGGTGAGCAGCGCAGCGCTTTATTAAATGATTGGGCGACTGCACCTGCCGCACGGATTGCGCATCCACGTGAAGAGCATTTATTGCCATTAATGGTGGCGGTGGGTGCAGCAGAAGATGAGTTAGCGGTGAGAAACTACCATGAAACAGAATTTGTGGGGGGGCTTTGGGTCTCGAATTTTGCCTTAGGCATGTAAAAATTGCCGGTGTTTAATCGAAACGATAAATATCCATCCCTAAACTGCCCATCGAAAAACTATGATGGACTAAGCTAAAGCGAGGTCCTGTGCCCATGGCAAAAAACAGGGGTGCAAGGTGCTCAAAGCTAGGATGATTCTGCCGAATAAAAGGCAGATTTTTCCAGTCTAAAACTGCGTCAAAGTCGTGATGTTGTAGCTTGTGTACCACATATTGGCGAAATTGCGTTGCCCAATCTGGTGCATTCGCCTGCGGCGTTTGCCATGTCAGTGTGGCTAAATTATGCGTAATGCTGCCAGAGCCAACAATCAGAGTTTGTTGTTGCCTTAAAACGGCAATCACTTGCCCGAGTTGATAGAGCATTTGGGCACTAAAAGTTGTCGGCAAAGAAATGGTAATGACGGGAATATCGGCTTCGGGATACATATGTAAAAGCGGCATCCACACGGCATGGTCGCGTGGGCGAGTGCTATTGGCATGTGCCTGAAAACCTGCATCGGCAAATAAAGCCAATAACTGCTCTGCAAGTGCAGGATCGCCCGCGGCAGGATAGCGGATCTGATACAGCTCTTTCGGGAAGCCACGAAAATCATGCCATGTTTCAGGGCGAATTGCAGTGCTGACTTCAAGCGCATCACTTTCCCAATGTGCCGACATGACAATAATTGCTTTGGGTGTTGGTAAATTAATACTTAAGCGTTGTAAGGCTGGCCCCGTTTTTTCAGGGTCTAATGCCAACATGGGCGAACCATGCGAAATAAATAATCCGGGAAGAGTTTGTAAATTCATAAAGCGCTAAAAATCCAACTTAAACAAACACGCTTAAGCGCGGTGGTATGGATGGTTGTGATTGATGCTCATCGCACGGTAAAGCTGCTCAATGAGCATAACGCGTACCAATGGATGAGGTAAGGTCAGTTTCGATAACGACCAGTGCCATTTTGCTGCGTTGCGTACCGCATCGCTGAGTCCATCGGGGCCACCAATTGCCAGTGCAATATCTTGCCCGTCTAGCATCCATGTTTGCATGGTTGAAGCTAATTTTTCAGTGCTCAGTTCTCGTCCACCCACTTCAAGTGCAATCAAATTTTCATTCGGTTTTAGTGCAGCTAAAATGGCTTCGCCCTCAGTTTGGCAGTATTTTAAAATATCTGCTTCTGAATCATTTTTTCCGCGTTTTGCCATCGGCAGTTCAACAAATTGGGTTTGTACAAAAGGTTGAATCCGCTTGAGATAATCTTCTACACCAGTCAGTACCCAAGCCGGCATCTTTTGTCCAATGGTGAGAATACGAATTTTCATAGATCAGCGCTAAAAATAATAAAGCAGGTGATTATAACTGAAAAATGAGCTTTAGTTCGGCGCAAGTGGAGATGGCTTTGAATGATGTTCGGACTAAGATTAATGACAGATTAAAAATAATAATAAGATGCAATTGTCTACCACGCATTTAAAAATCATAACAGGTTTAAAACCAAGCCGCATGGTTTGTGCTAGATCTATTTATACAATGCCAATATGTAGATGGATCGCAAATAAATAGTCATCTGAATTTGGATCTAGATGCAGTCACAGTGCTTTAAGTAAAGGAGATGTACTGTAATGAAACGCTTTTGGATGACGCTATTTTTTATAGGAACAACGTTCAATTCAAGCCTTGCCATGGCGGATCACTGGGTTTACTACGCCGATCCAGAACCAAGGGAGTATGCACCTCCGCCACCACCACCGCAAAATTGGGGACCACCGCCTATGTGGCAGCATCCGCATGATTATCATCCTGTGCATAGTTGGTATGAAGGGCAGTCGTTACCTCCAGAATATTGCGACCACCGTTACGATGTCGATTGGCGTGAGCAAGGTTTACCTCCACCACCACACGGGCATCATTGGAAGCGAGTCCATGGTGATTATGTTTTGGTTGCAGCAGCATCGAGTTTAATTACCGCAATTTTATTGGGATCGCATTAAAAAATCCTAAATTGGCTGATGTAAATTTTTCAGCTTACATAAAAAAGCCCCACTAAAAGTGAGGCTTTTTTGTTAGATAAAACTTAATGTCGAGCAGCTTTGCCTTCGTCAAGTGCTTTCACAATCGGTGCTTTCACCAAAGGTTTTGGCATTTCAAGTAACGCTGCTGGCAAAATATCATCAATACTCTTAACCGCTTTAATTTCTAAACCTGCTTTAACATTCTCAGGAATTTCTTTTAAATCGCGGACATTTTCTTGAGGAATAAACACCGTTTGAATACCACCACGGTGAGCCGCCAGTAGTTTTTCTTTCAAACCGCCAATACGTAGCGCACGACCACCAAGCGTAGTTTCACCAGTCATTGCGATATCTGCACGAATTGGAATGCCTGTAAAAGCTGAAACCAACGCCAGCGTTAATGCTAAACCTGCAGATGGACCATCTTTTGGCGTTGCACCTTCAGGCAAATGCACATGAATGTCTGTTTCATCAAAACGAGAAGCTTCAATTCCAAGTTCATCTGCACGAGTACGTACAACGGTCATGGCAGTGGTAATGGATTCTTTCATCACATCGCCCAGTGACCCTGTGGTAATGAATTTACCTTTACCTTTCACTGCTGCCACTTCAATGGTCAGCAATTCGCCACCTACAGATGTCCAAGCCAAACCATTGACACGACCGACTTGCGCTTCTTCTTCGGCAATACCAAAGTCAAATTTATGTACGCCCAAGTAATCTGGCAAGTTTTCTGTAGTCACATCAACATGCAAGTTTTTGGCTTTTTTGCTGACAGACTCTTTCACCACTTTACGTGCAATTTTAGACACTTCACGCTCTAAACTACGTACACCTGCTTCACGAGTGTAACGGCGCACAATGTCACGAATCGCTTCTTCATGAATGCTGAGTTCTTTACCGCGTAAGCCATTGTCTTTAATTGCTTTAGGCACTAAGTAGCGTGATGCAATATTGACTTTTTCATCTTCGGTATAGCCCGGTAAGCGAATCACTTCCATTCGGTCAAGCAAGGCTTCAGGAATATTCATACTGTTTGCAGTACAAATAAACATCACTTCAGATAAGTCTAGATCTAAATCTAAATAGTGGTCGTTAAACTTACTATTTTGAGATGGATCTAACACTTCAAGCAATGCAGATGCAGGATCGCCACGGTAGTCTTGCGCCATTTTGTCGATTTCATCAAGCAAGAATAGTGGATTTTTTACACCTACTTTGGTTAATGATTGCACGACTTTACCCGGCATCGCACCAATATAGGTACGGCGATGTCCACGGATTTCGGCTTCATCACGTACGCCACCTAAGGCCATACGCACAAATTCGCGTCCCGTTGCTTTGGCAATCGACTCACCTAAAGAGGTTTTACCCACACCCGGCGGGCCAACCAAACAAAGAATCGGACCGCGCAGCTTTTTAACGCGCGACTGAACCGCAAGATATTCAACAATACGTTCTTTAACTTCGTCTAAGCCGTAGTGGTCAGTATCTAAAATATCTTGGGCTTTTGCCAAATTAATGCTGACTTTGCTGGCCTTGTTCCAAGGCGTATCTAAAATCACATCGAGGTAATTACGCACCACCGCAGCTTCGCTTGAGGCAGGTTGCATCGATTTAAGCTTACGGAATTCTGCATCGGCTTTTTTACGCACATGCTCGGGTAAATCGGCTTCGCTTAAGCGTTTTTCCAATTCTGAAATTTCATCTTCAGCGCCGTCATTCATGTCGGAAAGTTCGCGCTGAATCACTTTCATTTTTTCATTGAGAAAATATTCGCGTTGATTCTTTTCCATTTGACGTTTAACGCTGTCATGCAAAGTTTGTTCAATTTGTTGCTCTTCAGATTGATGCAATAAATATGTCACCAATTCTTTGAAGTGTGCTTCAAATTCATCTTGCTCTAAGAAATTTTGTTTCACATCGATATTCAATGGTACGCGTGTTGCGACAAAGAATAACAATTGTAATAGGTCAGTAATTTTGTTGGCTGCTGCAACGAGTTCACGCGAATTACGTAATTTTGCTTCGGCGTATTGTGCAAAAAGCGCTTTTAATTCTTGTAGTCGTTCAGCCTGTGCATCTGCATCTAACAGCACATGAATTGGGCTTTGTTTATGTTCTGCAGTGAAATATTCTTCGTGATCAATAATTTGTTCGAGTTTGGCACGGTGTAAACCTTCGATTAACACTTTAATGCAATTCTCATCATTTTCATGATTCACAACTTGGACAATTTTCGCAACTGTACCGTATTGATACAAGTTCTCTTGATCAATATCTTCAGTGAGAGAGTCTTTTTGTGCAACCACAAAAACCAAATTGTCACTTTCACGCGCCACATCGACTGCTTTAATTGATTTTTCACGACCAACAAACAGCGCGATTTGCATGTGTGGATAGACCACTACATCACGTAGTGCCAATAATGGTAATACGTTTGGAACGACTTGTTCTTCAGAACTTTCGTTATTTAAAATTTGTTCAGTCATGGGCACTCCTTGAGTGACAACAGTGTTGCCATGAAAATAATAGTGATGTGCTTTTTTTAAATTACAAGGGTAAAAGGGCGGAAAAAAACTAAAATAGTCAGGATTTGATTAAAACAAAACCAATTTAGGATTTAAATTTATAATAACGTTGCGGTGTACATAAGCCGTGCAAGGCCTGATCCCAAACTTGTCTTGGCACAGTCTTCGATAAATACTGAAAGTCATGTGCAATGCCTAAGCGATAAGGAGATTGATGCGCAAGTTGTAATGTACGGTCATAAAAGCCCCCCCCCATACCTAAACGTGTACCACGCGAATCACACCCAAGTAAAGGTAAAATTAATAAATCTAGACATTGCACATTTTTGCCACGTTGTTTGGGTTCTTGCATGCCTAAAGGATGCCAAGAAAACCTACGATTTTGCCATTGGTTGCGGGTAATTTTGATCCAACGTAAGCCAAAGCGTGTAGGGGATACTTGCGGTAAATAAACAGCTTTGGCCCATTTAAAACACAAATCTATCAGTGCGTGAGTTTCAATTTCACCAAAAGCATGTAAATACAGACCCACATTTCGGGCAGATTTAAATTGTGGTAGACGGCGTACTCGTTGTAATAGTTGTGCTGCAGCTTGTTTTTGCTCAAAAGAAGAAAGTTGTCTGCGCTGTTTTCTGAGTTGTTTGCGTAATATTTTAACTTCTGCAATAGATAAAGACATTGCCTTAGACTTTGAATAAATTGTCAAAAAAAGTGTACTTATAATTTTTAGTGAACACAAGGCACGCTAAGTCAGGCTATTGGGGACAACTGCAAAAACAACAGACATAAAAAAACCAGCTTTCGCTGGGTATTTTATTTGCACCATCTTAAAATATAAGAATGGTGCCCGAGGCCAGACTCGAACTGGCACGCTTTGTGGGCGGGGGATTTTAAATCCCCTGTGTCTACCGGTTTCACCACTCGGGCATGGGCGCAATAATAGATTAAAGTAATTGTATTCGCAAGTATTTTTAATTTGTATGGCGATGTTTTAGGCAAGCACCTATTTTTTAATCATCGGCTTTTTTACATAACAGTGAAATTGAGCGAGTTTAAATCATTTTACAAGCAGGGCTTGAAAAACCAGAAGGGAAATGAACAAGACGTTTTGCTTTTTTTAGGCATAAAAAAACCAGCCTTCGCTGGGTATTTTATTTGCACCATCTTAAAGTATAATAATGGTGCCCGAGGCCAGACTCGAACTGGCACGCTTTGTGGGCGGGGGATTTTAAATCCCCTGTGTCTACCGATTTCACCACTCGGGCATGGGCGCAATCATAGAGAATCCGTTTCGCTTTGGCAAGCCTTGTTTGGTTTATTTGCAGATGTTTTATCCAAGTAAAACATAGTTGATGTTGAATAAAATGGTGAAGCGGGCGATGTGGTTATAAAATAGTCGAAAATCATAATATTGAAACAATCGAAAGATGATCGGTTTTTTGGGGGAAGGATAGGGGTTCAAAAGAAACTGAATTGAGTTGTTCTGCTGTTTATGTTGCTTGCGCTTATTTTTGATGATTCAAAATTGAAATCGCTTTAATGGTCAGAAAAATCCAAAATGCTTGGTTCAACTTTTTGGAAGAAACGCTAATTTTAGGCATAAAAAAACCAGCTTTCGCTGGATTTTTATTTGCACCATCTTAATGTATAAGAATGGTGCCCGAGGCCAGACTCGAACTGGCACGCTTTGTGGGCGGGGGATTTTAAATCCCCTGTGTCTACCGATTTCACCACTCGGGCTTTAACAAGATGGAGGCGGAGGTCGGAATCGAACCGGCGTCCACGGAGTTGCAGTCCGCTGCATGACCACTCTGCCACCCCGCCGCGTCTTGTTGATGCGTATATTAGCAACCTTTGAAAAAAAAACAATAGGCGTTGTGATTGATATGCACATAAAAACAACATCTAAAATAAATTCGCTTAAATAATCATGTATTATTTAGAAAATTAGTTGATATCCACCTTTGGAGAAGCATTGTGGCCTTGGTTCTTGATGGAAAAGCGTTAGCAAAACAAATTGAAGCTGATTTACTTGCACGAGTAGAAGTGCTGAAAGCAAAAACAGGTCGTACTCCAATTTTAGCCACCATTTTGGTGGGCGATGATGGTGCTTCGGCAACGTATGTGCGCATGAAAGGTAATGCTTGCCGCCGCGTGGGAATGGATTCGTTAAAAATTGAGTTACCACAAAGCACGACAACTGAACAATTGTTGGCTGAAATTGAAAAGCTAAATGCCAATCCCGATGTGCACGGCATTTTGCTACAACATCCTGTGCCTGAGCAAATTGACGAGCGCGCATGTTTCGATGCGATTAGCCTTGAAAAAGATGTCGATGGTGTGACCTGCTTAGGGTATGGCCGCATGGCAATGGGTGAAGCCGCGTATGGCTCTGCAACACCTGCAGGAATTATGAGCATTTTAAAAGCCAATAACATTGAAATTGCTGGCAAACATGCGGTTGTGGTCGGTCGTTCTGCAATTTTAGGCAAACCAATGGCCGCAATGTTACTAGAAGCGAATGCAACGGTGACCATTTGCCATTCGCGTACACAAAATTTAGCTGAGTTTGTCAAACAAGCCGATATTATTGTGGGTGCAGTGGGTAAAGCCGAACTCATTCAAAAAGATTGGATTAAGCCGGGTGCAGTGGTTGTGGACGCAGGTTTTCATCCGCGTGATGGTGGCGGTGTTGGCGATATTCAATTAACTGGAATTGAAGCTGTTGCATCTGCATATACGCCTGTACCGGGTGGTGTTGGACCAATGACCATTACTACGTTAATTCGTCAAACTGTTGAAGCTGCTGAAAAAGCCTTTGCTTAAATCGAGTTTGCTGTTTTTAAATCACCATTGCCGATTTTGTATTGGCATGGTGATTTTTTATGTTTAACAGGACGTATATTGATGTTGCATGTCGAAAATCCAAGTGTAAATATTCCGAACGTATTGCAAGCTGCGTTACATAACGTGATTCCAAATAGCACGCTTATGGTGCAGCAATTACCCAAAACGCCAATAAAGTTATGGTTAATTCCACCAGTTTTTCCCACAGAACGATTGGATGATGAAGTCATTCGCCAGATTTGGGAAAATACACCATATTGGATTTTTTGCTGGGCATCTGGTTTGGCGATGGCGCAGTGGTTATTAGAGCATCCTGAACAGGTACAAGGTAAAACTGTACTCGATTTCGGTTCAGGTTCTGGCGTGGTTGCCATTGCTGCAAAGCTGGCAGGTGCAAAACGTGTGATTTGCTGTGATATTGATCCAATCAGTTTGGCTGCTTGCCATGCAAATGCCCAATTAAATGCCGTTGAACTCGAATATTTAGATGATTTATATCGGGCTGAACCCGTCGATGTTCTTTTGGCTGCCGATGTTTTATATGATCAATGCAATCGATTTTTCTTAGATGATTTTTTGAAAATTACGCAAAATGTTTGGGTGGCAGACAGTCGGGTAAGACATTTCGATCATCCCAATTATGTAAAAATGATGGAAAAACAGGCAACCACTTGGCCGGATTTAGATGAAGCCAAAGAATTTAATTTGGTAAGTTTTTATCGAAGTCTGCCTTAACTGAGTTTTAACAACATTGCGCCAGTGAAAATAAAAATAGCAGCAATGATGCGATTCAGCGAAAATTTTTCTTTTAACATGAATCTTGAAATGAGTAGCGCGAATAAAATTGAGGTTTCTCTAAAAGCGGAAATCATTGCAATTGGGTAGAGCGTCATCGCCCATAACGCCAAAGCATAAGAGATAATGCTGCCAATCCCACCCATTAATCCCAAATGCCAATTTTTCTGCGCGTATGCAATGAACGTCATTTTTTGTGTTTTAAGCATCCAAACGCCTAGAACAAGACCCGTCAGCAAATAAATCCACAAGGTATAGGCAATTGGGCTGTGAGATGCACGCACGCCTATTCCATCAATGAGTGTATAACTGGCAATTACAACGGCATTGATGAATGTTAGATAAATACCGATTCGATTTTTTTGATGCCAACGGGCAATAATGGCAAAAATACCCAAGCAAATAAGCGTGATGCCGCACCACGCGCCAAAATGCAGTTTTTCAGCTAAAACAACAGTTGAAAATATGGCGACTAAAAATGGTGCTGTTCCTCGCATGAGTGGATAGCTTTGCGCCATATCGGTCACATGGTAGGTTTTTGCAATTAAGCTAAAATAAATGATTTGTAAAACTACAGAGCAGGCAAGATATGGCCAACTGCTCAAATGAGGCTGCGGTAAAAAGGGTAAAAAGATGAGCGCAATAATGGCTGCGGTTGTGGTAACCAAACAGGTGGTCATATGTTTATTGCTGCCTGATTTTATAATTGCATTCCAAGAAGCATGTAAGCAGGCAGCAAATAACAGAATAATAAATACGTTAACGGACATGGCTGACCGATGAATCGTAACGTTTTATTTTAAAGGTTGAGTTAAAGACACGTTAAGAAGAACAACGGTAGCGCACAACGGTTAATGTGCTTGGGTGAGTTTGCATGGTGTTGCGAAGCGTAACATTGTCATTACTGCTCGTATTGCTTAAACCAAAAGTGGCATTACTGCTACCAATTTGTACACCACTTTGCTGAGGCAAGCTTGCAGGGTTAATGATTTCTGAACTACTTAAAATATCCACTTTATAATTTTGGTTTGAACCCAAAACGCGCTTACATACGTTTTCTAATTTGGTGGTATTTACATTTTGATTAGCATGTACTGCTAAGGTGTAGCTAATAATTGCGCTGTTACTACTTTGGCTTTCAACTTTGTAGCCTGAGTTGCCATTAT
The DNA here is from genome assembly GCF_035615615.1 of Acinetobacter sp. MD2(2019). NCBI lineage: Bacteria > Pseudomonadati > Pseudomonadota > Gammaproteobacteria > Moraxellales > Moraxellaceae > Acinetobacter > Acinetobacter sp. MD2(2019). The sequence goes on from NZ_VTDU01000004.1 coordinate 110,211, forward strand.
AACTTTGTGGCATATTTTGGCATGCACTTAGACCTGCTGCAAAAAGTGCGAAACTCATTAATTTTAATGTTGTGTTCATGCGGATTTAACCTATGGCATTTTGGCTTTAGTATGCCATAGCCAGATGAAATACTCATCTGTTTGTTGTGGTTACAAAATAATCGAGATCGCATGCGACTTTTGTTGGTGATTACGAAAATTTAACCAAAAATGTGATATATCTAATCAAGTTAGGGGATTAGTTCACATCACTTGGCATATTACTGCAAACATACATTCTTAAGTTAAATAATAATGCAAGAGGAGCGTGCGCATGACGACTGAACATGTATATAGTCCAGAAGAAAAACGGAAACGAATTTTTGGTATTGTGGGGGCGGCATCGGGAAATTTAGTTGAGTGGTTTGATTTTTATATTTATGCCGTTTTTGCGGTTTATTTTCAGCACGCCTTAACTGCACCCGATATGAACTCTACGACCAAATCAGTATATGTTTGGGGCGTTTTTGCAGCAAGCTTCTTTATGCGACCGATAGGTAGCTGGGTATTTGGACGAATTGCAGACAAATACGGCCGAAAACAATCGATGGTCATTTCGATTTGCTTAATGGCAGTCAGCTCTTTCTTATTTGCTGCATTGCCTACCTATGCTCAGGTTGGCATGGTGGCACCATTTTTACTGTTATTGGTTCGGTTACTGCAAGGGCTTTCGGTGGGTGGTGAGTATGGCGCTGTTGCCACCTACATGAGCGAAATTGCTTTAAAAGGTAAACGTGGATTTTACGCATCGTTCCAATATGTCACCTTGTCTGGCGGTCAATTGCTTGCAAGCTTACTTGGGGTAATTATGCTCATGCTGATGAGTGAACAGCAACTACAAGATGGCGGTTGGAGAATTCCATTTGTGATTGGTGGGATTACCGCTTTATTGTCTTTGCTTGCACGCCGTCGCTTAGAAGAAACCTTATCTGATGATGATACTCAGCGCGAAGAGTCTGGCAGTCTAAAAGAGCTTTTTGCAAAGCATTGGAAGTCATTCTTACTGGTTGTGGGCTATACCGCAGCAGGATCTTTAAGTTTTTATGTCATTACCGTTTATTCAAAAACCTACATTACTGCATTGGGTATTTCAGGAAAAACGGTGGGCTTAATGATGACAGCTGCGCTTTTTGTCTTTATGTTGGCTCAACCTCTGTTCGGTGCAATTGCAGATCGGATTGGACGACGTAAATCGATGCTTATTTTTAGCGCATCATTGGCTATTTCTATTTATCCCGTCATGGTGATTGGTATGCGCTCTGTCAGCGGCTCGCCTGTTTTGGTGACCTTGCTGCTGATTTTCCTAATGATGCTGCTTAGCTTTTATACCTCCATTAGTGGTTTAATCAAAGCTGAAATGTTTCCCGCACATGTGCGCGCATTAGGTGTTGGTTTTTCTTATGCTATCGCAAATGCCATTTTTGGTGGTTCTGCGCCTGCGGTTGCCTTACAGTTTAAAGGTGCGGGTATTGAAAATACCTTCTTTATTTATGTGATTGTCATGCTAGTGATTTGTTTCTTATGCAGTTGGGCCTTACCTAAAGAACCTGAATATTTACATCATGATCACTAGTTTTTGCTGTTAACGCACTCAATAATAAAAATACCAGCCAATCATTGGCTGGTATTTTTATTGCAGAGAATATGTTAATTAGCTGCCTTTAAGTTCGAGACCACCTAAGGTTTTGCAGTCAGGAGCTGTGTTGGATTGCCATTTAACTGCTGTTCCTGTCATTACAGGTCGAACAAATCGCCAAGGCCAAAAACCAAAACGTTGTGTTGAATGGTAGTTAATAATGGCAGTAGCACCTAAATGTTGTGCTCTTTCTTGAATGCGTGGGTAAAGGTCAGTCACACTACCAAAAGTGCCTTTGGCAATTTTGATACGCTTAATTTCGGTATAGGCTGTTGTCGGGACGCCTTCAATTAAACAAACTGGTGCCAAGTGCTTTACTTGAGTATTGGTGCTTGCGTTTGTTTGAGCATTAGGCGTAGTTGCATAAATTTGACTGCTTAGCATTAAGCTTAAGCCTGTGAGCATTAAATATTTTTTCAAAGGATTATCCTTTAATGGTCTAGTTATAAATTGAATGGAGCAAAATAAAAGCCACATTAGGTGGCTTTTATTTCTCATTTGCTTTTAAGCGGCATCTGATGCTTCAAGTGCTTGTAACAACTCTGCTTGACGTTGCTTTAACGCTTTTGGTAAACGTTTACCAAGTTTGTCGAACAATTCTGTGTGGCTTTCAATTTCTTTTAACCAAAGAGCTTTATCTTGAGAAGTGACTTTTTCAAAGTCGGCTTCAGAGAAATCTGTACCTGTCCAATTAATGTCGTTATAGGTTGGAACGAAACCGATTGGTGTTTCAACTGCATTGGCACGACCTTCAACACGGTCAATAATCCACTCTAGAACACGTGTATTTTGACCAAAGCCCGGCCATACGAATTGACCATTTTCATCGCGGCGGAACCAGTTCACGTTAAAGATTTTTGGTAATTGATTGCCAGCTGCTTGCGCTTTAGCACCTACGGTTTGACCAAGTTCTAACCAATGGTTAAAGTAATCTGCCATGTTGTAGCCTGTAAACGGCAACATTGCAAATGGGTCGCGGCGGACAACACCTTGCTGACCCACAGCAGCTGCAGTGGTTTCAGAACCCATCGTTGCAGCTTTATAAACACCATCCACCCAATCGAATGCTTCGCTAATTAACGGCACAGTGTCCGCACGGCGACCACCGAAGATAAATGCTGAAATAGGAACACCTTTTGGATTTTCCCAGTCTGCATCAATTGATGGACATTGTGAAGCCGATACCGTGAAACGTGAGTTAGGGTGAGCTGCTTTTTCACCTTCAGCGTATGGCTGACCTTTCCATGTGGTTAGGTTTGCTGGAACTTCTTTAGTTAAGCCTTCCCACCACACTTGACCATCATCTGTAACTGCAACGTTAGTGTAGATCACGTCTTTATGCATGGTTGCAATACAGTTTGGATTGGTTTTGGTATTTGTACCTGGTGCAACACCAAAGAAACCTGCTTCAGGGTTAATTGCATATAAGCGGCCATCTTCGCCTGGTTTAATCCAAGCAATATCATCGCCTACAGTTTCAATTTTCCAACCTTCATAACCTGCAGGTGGAATGAGCATTGCAAAGTTGGTTTTACCACATGCAGAAGGGAATGCTGCTGCGATATAGTGTTTTTCACCTTTTGGATTGGTTACGCCCAAAATAAGCATATGTTCAGCTAACCAACCTTGCTCACGGCCCATTACCGATGCAATACGTAGCGCAAGACATTTTTTGCCGAGTAATGCGTTGCCGCCATAACCCGAACCAAAAGACCAGATTTCGCGAGTTTCCGGGTAATGAACAATATATTTTTCTTTGTTACACGGCCAAACAGCGTCAGCTTGACCTTCAGCCAAAGGTGCACCAACGGTATGTACACAAGGAATAAACTCGCCATCGGTACCTAATACGTCATATACCGCTTTACCCATACGCGCCATTTTACGCATGCTAACCGCAACGTACGGAGAATCTGTAATTTCAATGCCAATATGTGCAATATGGCTACCGAGTGGGCCCATAGAAAAAGGAACCACGTACATGGTACGGCCTTGCATAGCACCATCAAACAAGCCATTTAATTTTTCGCGCATGATTGCCGGGTCTTCCCAGTTGTTCGTTGCGCCAGCATCTTCTTGTTTTTCTGAACAGATATAAGTACGGTCTTCAACACGTGCAACGTCAGAAGGGTCTGAATTAGCTAAATAAGAACCTGGATGCTTTTCTTGGTTCAGTTTTTGCATCGTGCCGTTCGCAATCATCAAATCAATAAGACGTTGATGTTCTTCTTCGCTGCCGTCACACCATTCGATTTTTGCTGGTTTGGTTAATTGAGCAATTTCTTCCACCCATGCAATCAGCTTAGGATGGCGTACGAATTCAGGTGCATTCACTTGAGTCATGTTGATGGCCTTTGATAATAAGGAAACCAAACACACCTAGATAACAACAAGCGCTGATCGTGAGTGTGTTGAAAAGTGCGGCTATTAAAACATAAACATGAACAGAATTTAAGATGTTGGAATGTGGCTGAACTTGATACAGGAAAAGTGCAGAAAATATTATTGTTTTAAAACATGTGCTTAGGTTTGTTGTTTCTTGTTATTTCTAATTAAAATATTAAAAATAAAAACATTTATTTTTAAAATGTTAATTTATTTCATATATTTAATAATTAGAGTAAATGTTCCAAAAATTAACTTCAGATTGCTTTTATCTGTGCTATTTTTACATAAAATCACTTTTTTGTGGATAAAAAACAATCACAATAAACAAAAAGGAGGGTGAAATGGTCAAATTGCTGAAGCCACTTTCAATTTTATATAACGAAAAATCTGGATTTCATGCACAACAAAAAGAAGATGTGTATGAACAAATGATGACAATTTTTACAGATTACGGATTTGAAATACAAGTTTTCGAGTTTTGCGAAAAAAAATCCATTGATCAGGCGATGCAAGAAATTCTGCATCGCCATCAGCAATTTGAAAATAAGGGCGTTGTGGTTGCCGCAGGTGGTGATGGTACTTTAAATTCAGTGGCAGGATATTTAATGAAAACCGATATTCCTCTGGGGGTTTTGCCATTAGGCACATTTAACTATGTTGCTCGCGCCTATAACATTCCTTTAAATTTATTGGATGCTGCAAAGGTGATTGCGACCGGGCAAAGCTTACCCATTCATGTGGCACGGTTGAATCATTTGGTGTATTTAAATAATGCCAGTTTGGGCTTGTATCCGTTATTTATCGAAAAACGGGAATATTACAATCGGTGGTTAGGGCGCTTTAAAATTCATGCATATACTTCTGCTTTAGATGTGTTGTTTCGGAAATATCCAGAGTTAAAGCTAGAAATTGTTGTCGATGGAGAAAAATATCCGGTCAAAACGCCGCTCATTTTTTTTGGCAATAATACATTACAATTACAAGAGCTCAATTTAAAAATTGCTCAGGGTGCAAAAGAGGGACGACTGGCGGGTATTGTGGTTGCAAAAAGCACACCTTTGGCTGTTTTGAAGCTTTTGATTCAATTGGTACGAGGCGAGATTGAAAAAGCACCACAGGTTTACAGTTTTAGTGCAGATTCTGTCGAAATATATGTGAAAAAAGCCAAAACTATTCGTGTGGCGGTGGATGGTGAATTACGTACCGAGCAATTGCCACTGAAGTTAACTGTTGAAAAAAATGCCTTAAATTTGATGGTGCCGTATGTTGTTACATCTGTCTGATTTGCATTTTGGCACTGAAAAACCCGAATGTTTAACCGCCATTAAACAGTTTTGTAGGCAGCATCCGATTGAAGCAATTGCGGTGAGCGGGGATTTAACCCAGCGCGCCAAGTTTGTACAGTTTTTAAAATGTAAACATTTCTTAGATAGTTTGGATATTCCTTATTTGGTAGTCCCCGGAAATCATGATATTCCGCTGTACCATGTTTGGCATCGTATGCTGCAACCATTTGCAAGTTATAAGCTTTTTTTCGGTGAAACTGAGCGGGTTTTGGAAACCGAACATTATTGTTTAATTGGCGTGAATAGTATTCGTAGGCGACATCATACCCGAGGGCATATTTCCTTAGCGCAAATTCAATATATTGATGAAATTTTAAAGCACATGCCTAAACATAAATTAAAAATGGTGGTGGTGCATCAACCGTTTTATGCGTCTGCGCAACATCCGCATGGGTTAAAAGATTGTCCGATTCTTGGCAAAATGGCTTTGCAGGCGTGGAGTAAGAATGGCTTATTTGCATTGTTGCATGGGCATGTGCATCAGGCTGCGGTCTATGATTTAAATCAAATCTATCATTTGCAGCAAACGCATCCCGTATTAGAAATTCATGCCGGCACGGCAACCTCTTTTCGCTTACATCAGAACTATCCCAACAGTTTTAATGTGCTCATGCCAGACGGTCAGGTGCAGCATTATCAGTTTCATCGAATACAACAACAGTTTGTTTTAATGCCGTAGCGCTTAAAAAAACAGCGAGTGTGGTTGTTGTGATCAAAAAAATGCAAAAAAACGTGATTTTTTTAGCTTCGCCCCTTGAAGCATTATTTTCCATCCCCAAAACAATGACATCCTTACAAAATATAGTTGGTGGCTTTAAGGATTATAAAGTCATCAAACATTGTGAAAAAACTTAACTTAATGGAGTTTCCTATGAGCACTATTCGTCCATTACATGATCGCGTTGTGATTCGTCGTGTAGAAGAAGAAACAAAAACGGCTGGTGGCATTTTATTACCAGGTTCAGCTGCTGAAAAACCTGCTCAAGGTGAAGTCATTGCAGTGGGTAATGGTCAAATCACCGACAATGGTGTGCGCGCATTAGATGTAAACGTTGGCGATAAAGTATTGTTCGGTACTTATGCAGGTACAACAGTGAAAGTCAGCGGCGAAGAGCTATTGATTATGAAAGAGTCTGATATTTTAGCAGTGCTTGAAGGCTAAGCCCCCAGTTTTAGATTGCTATTTTTTCAGATTATATTGATTCAAAAATTCGGAGTAAGACATGTCAGCTAAAGACGTAAAATTCGGTGATTCAGCGCGTTCAAAAATGATCGCAGGTGTAAACGTACTTGCAGATGCAGTAAAAGTAACTTTAGGTCCTAAAGGTCGCAACGTTGTGATCGACCGTTCTTTTGGTGCGCCGCACATCACTAAAGATGGTGTAACGGTTGCCAAAGAAATTACCCTAAAAGACAAGTTTGAAAACATGGGTGCGCAGTTGGTACGTGAAGTATCAAGCAAAACCAACGATATTGCAGGTGACGGTACAACAACTGCAACTGTATTGGCGCAAGCAATTTTAAATGAAGGGATCAAATCAGTGACTGCTGGTATGAACCCAATGGATTTAAAACGCGGGATTGATATTGCGGTTAAAGCAGTTGTTGCCAACATTCGTGATACAGCAAAACCTGCGGATGACTTTAAAGCCATTGAGCAAGTCGGTTCAATTTCTGCAAACTCTGACGAAACTGTTGGTAAATTGATCGCTCAAGCGATGGAAAAAGTCGGTAAAGAAGGCGTAATTACAGTTGAAGAAGGTTCTGGCTTCGAAGATGCGCTTGACGTTGTTGAAGGTATGCAGTTTGACCGTGGTTACATCAGCCCATACTTTGCCAACAAACAAGACACGCTAACTGCTGAACTTGAAAATCCGTTCATTCTGCTTGTTGATAAAAAAATCAGCAACATCCGTGAGTTGATCACCACTTTAGAAGCAGTTGCTAAGACTGGTAAACCACTTTTAATCATCGCTGAAGATGTTGAAGGTGAAGCGCTTGCTACACTTGTTGTGAACAACATGCGCGGTATTATTAAAGTTTGTGCAGTGAAAGCACCAGGTTTTGGTGACCGTCGTAAAGCAATGTTGCAAGATATTGCAATCTTGACTGGCGCAACTGTGATTTCTGAAGAAATTGGTATGTCTTTAGAACAAGCATCGCTACAAGATTTAGGTACTGCGCATAAAGTAACAGTATCTAAAGAAAACACCGTGATTGTTGATGGTGCTGGTAATGCAGCGCAAATCGCTGAACGTGTTCAACAAATCCGCGCACAAATTGAAGAATCTACGTCTGAATACGACAAAGAAAAACTTCAAGAACGTGTTGCTAAATTAGCAGGCGGTGTAGCAGTTATCAAAATTGGTGCAGCAACTGAAGTTGAAATGAAAGAGAAGAAAGACCGCGTAGACGATGCGCTTCATGCAACGCGTGCTGCGGTTGAAGAAGGTGTTGTTGCTGGTGGTGGTGTTGCACTAGTACGCGCAGTAAATTCACTTGACGGCTTAACTGGCGCAAATGATGACCAAACTGTGGGTATCAACATTTTACGCCGTGCGATTGAAGCGCCACTTCGTCAAATCGTATCAAACGCAGGTGATGAACCGTCTGTTGTTGTTAATGCGGTTAAAGCAGGCGAAGGTAACTTCGGTTACAATGCAGCTACTGGCGAATATGGCGATATGCTTGAAATGGGTATTTTAGACCCTGCTAAAGTGACTCGTTCAGCTCTTGAGCATGCAGCATCTGTTGCAGGTTTAATGTTGACCACTGAAGCGATGATCACTGATATTCCAGAAGATAAACCTGCTGCACCAGACATGGGCGGTATGGGTGGAATGGGCGGTATGATGTAATCGCTTAATGCCTAAGAAGTGTCTGTAATTTTGTTGTCATTCATTAATTTTTTTTGATGTGACTCACTAGATTACTCCACTAAGCTTAAAAATAAAAAAGGTCGCTTAATTGCGACCTTTTTTATTTTTAAGCAATTTAAAAAACTAATTTTTATTAGCTCGGTTTTTTTGGCATCGATTTTAGTACTGTTTCAAATTGGGTATTTGCTTGCTCACATGCTTGTGTCAATTGTGTTTTGTCCGAAATAGATGCCCACTGTGTACGTGCTTGGTCTAATTGAGTTTTATAGGTTTCAGCCACTTGTGGGTAATCTTTAATGAAATTTTCAACCGTGGTGAAATATTTTTCACAGCTTTCTGGCAATTGAGTTTGTGCAGAAGCAGTTGCTGTGGTGGCAGGAGCAGATGCCGCTGAAGCAGTTGCAGTAGTTTCTGAACTTTCTTTATTTTCAGGTTTAGAACATGCAGTAAGTGCTAAAGAAAGAAGTAAAAATGAAAAAGCAAACTTAGTTTTCATAGAATAAATCCATTTATGTTAATTGGTTCACATAAATTAATATAAATAACAACTTTAATCAATATTAAATTAGGTTATTCGTCTGAGCGTTTAAATATTTACAATGTGCATGTGTAAGTGGGTTATTGCATTGCAAGTCATGAGCACTCAAATTTTCACTTTATCCAAAGCAATCAGTGTGTACGCAATGATGTTTAATAATGCGTACCAGAATTTTTTATTTGCAAGATTATATCCATTTGAAATATAAACTGAGTACATTAGATGCGAATATTTATCTCTATACTTTGAAATTTAGTCTTAAATCGGGCATTACTGCAATAAATCTAAATAAAGTTGAATCGAATAATTCAGTACTACACTTGTTTAGAATTCACTTTAACTAAGCGCCAATATGCAAAACTTAAAAAAATGAGCATACAACCTAGCAAATAGGCGAGTTTGGGTACAATAATTGTCGTTGGTACACCCATTTGATTGAGTTGTACAAACATTTGAATGCCTTGGGTCGATGGAAGAATCCATGCTAATTTTTGCACAATGAAGGGCATGGCTTCATGTGGCCATGCGATCCCTGAAAGTAGAAATAGGGGAATGGAACTGACTACAAGCAGATGTCCAGTCCGTTCTTGCATGTCTAAAAATGAAGCCAATAACATGCTCATTGCTGCAACGGCACTCACATAAATGGGGACAGTGAGTAACATTCCCCAGAAATTTCCACCACGCGGATAGTCATACAACCAAAATATAAAGCCAAATAAATAAAAACAGCCTAAGCAACCGATGGTGATGGCACTGGCAAAATGGGCAAAAAACTCAGTTTTAGATGGTCGCCATTTTTTTTCTCGGTAACTGCTAATGAGCATGGTAAATCCGAGTAACAACGTTTGATGGATAATTAAGGGCGCAACCGCAGGAAAAATATAGCTGCCATAGCCTGAAAGAGGATTAAACAGGGTTACTTTATGAATACTCGGTGTAATTTCAAAATGCGAAATTTGCGAATATTTTGCTGCATATTCAGCGGCAACCGATTCAAGTGCTTCTGCAAGTCCTGTACCAGCTTCTTTTAAACGCAGAAAATAAGCCGCGCTTAAATACAGCCCAATTCCGCCAGTTTCCCCATGTCTTAAACTTTGGCTTAAGTTTTGTGGTAAATACAACATGCCTTCGGCTTGCTGATTTTGCAGCATATTTTGTGCTTCATTAAATTGCGGTGTAATTTTTTTAATGTGGATGTTCGGGCTTTGTGATGCCGCTTGAATCATCATTTGGGTTAATTGGCTTTGTTCTTCATCAACGATAACAATTGGAATGGCTTCGGCATGTTGTGCTTGATAGGCAGTTGGATAAAAAAAACCATAGAGCAGAATGGCCAGCACCATAGTTGTAAAAACGGATGAGTTTTTAACAATGTTTTGAAATGTTTGAAGGTAAAAATGCCAAAAATTTTTCATACGCCGGTTGCCTTTTTAATTTTACTTGCCAACCATTGGCTTAATCCTAAATAAAACACTGCCGAAATAACTAAAATGAGCAACGGTAAAATAGAAACAGTCCATGAACTGCCAACTACCCATTGTTGGGTTTGTAGTTTTACATAAGGCGTGTAGGGTAAAAGTTCTGACCAAAATCGAGTAAACAGTGGTGCATTATTTACAGGCAAGGTTACACCTGCAAAACTTAATGAGGATCCGCCGTAAATTGCAATCACGCCGAAGGATTTGTTTAAATCTTTGGTGGCTAAAACAATCACACAGCTAATACAGGCATAGATAAAATACATCAGAAATTGCGCGGTTAAAATCAGCCAGACACTGCCTGCAACAAACCATCCTCTAAAGAAAATCAGCCAATACATCCAAGCCCAAGTCCAAAAACAGACAATGAAAACATGGACCAAAATTTTTCCCAATAAGGCGTTGAATGTGGATGTGTTCAACCATGTATCGACAGTTTTTCGTTTTAGCTCTTGGCCTACACTAAACGCGACTGTGCAGCAAAGTAAAAGGTGCAACATTGCAGGAATTATGAAGGGTTCTAAGAAAAATTCATAACTTAAACTTGGGTTATACAGTGCCGAAACTTTTAAGTGCGGTAAAGGTGCATCTAGATAGGGAAGGCTATTTTTCAGATAATCTTCTTGTAAGTAACTCAAACTGGCTTGATAAGTTGCCAATTGCATTGCCGTTGAGATGCTATTGCCAATACTATAAAACGCTTGGTTATAAAAAATGCCAATGTGGGCATCTTGTCCTTTCACCAGACGCTGTTCTGCGCCTTCGGGAATGCTTACATAGCCCCAAATTTTTGTGCTATTTAACCAATGTTCGGCTTCGGCAGTTTGTGTGGTGACATATTGAATATGCAGCGTATTATTTTGACGGAGTCGCTGCTGAATGGTTTGGCTTAATTGACTATGGTCCTGATCGACAATCGCAATTGGCAAATGACGCGCCTGACCGGCATAAAACATGCTTGCAAACAAGACAATAATGATGAGTGGTGCAAGGGTGAGCATGCTTAAATCCCATTTATGTTGCCATAAATAGCGCAGTTCACGGCGCATGCTAGAAAACATGCTTAATTGGCCTGTTTCACTTTAAAAATCACACTCATGCCCATTTTTAAATCGACACTGCCGTGTTCAGGGCTAAGATGTAATTTAAAGCTGCGAATATCGTATCCGCCAGTTTGCCGAGTATTACGTAGCGTTGCAAAATCACCCTCGGCATCAATACTGTCTATTTTAAAGTTCATAGTTTTATTCAGCGCGGGAATGGTGCCTTCAATAACTTTGGCTTTATAAATATCGGCGTATTGATCTTCACGAACATTTAAACTCACCCAAAGATGGTTAGTATCTAACACGCTAACAATTGGTACAGCGGCTGCAACTAATTCAGACGGTTTGCCATAAATTTTCGATACAGTTCCAGTAATGGGCGCAATTAATTGGGTTTCTGCGACCAGTGCATTGGCTTCATTGACCGCGGCTTGGGCAATATCGACTTGCGCTGCGGCACTACTTCTTTGCTGCGTTGTACCGCCGGCTTTGGCGCGTTTATATTGTTGATACGCCGCTTCAGTCATTTCGCTGCTCGACTTTTTTGCGGCCCATAATTCATCTTTACGTTGCCGAGAAATCACCCCTTGTTGATATAAATTTGCCCCACGTTGGTAAGTGGTTGCTGCCAAAACTTCTTGTGCTTTCAGACTTTGCCAATTGGCATATAAGCTGTCGGCATTTTCTTCACGTGCACCGCGTGCCACAGATTCTTGAAGTGCTTGTGCAGATTGTAAAGCGGCTAAAGCTTGTTGTTTTTTTGCATCGACTTCGGGGCTATACAAGCGAGCCAAAGGTTGACCTTTTTGTATGTGTTGACCTTCTTCTATATAAATTTCTTCTAAGCGGCTAGGCACTTTGGTGGTGACTTGTATGGTATCGGCTTCGACACGCCCTTGAATATCGACATATTGTGGTTGATAGCTTTTCCAAAGACCAAAGGCAATCAGTAGCAATAACAGCAGCAGAACAATTGCAATAATGATTTTAACTTTGCCATTTTTTGCTGTTTTGTTTACATTCGAATTGGTTTTTTCATGCTGTTCAGACGTATCTTCCGCAGAATTTGACGGGAGGTCATGTTGAGATTCGTCTTTTGAAGTCATAATATTCCTCATGCATCTCTTAACGGATGTAAACAGTATTTGGTAAGGTGATGTAGCTTGTAAATTGGTCGAGCGAACCGTGACTTTGCAATAGCGTTGCCAATGCCAAAATGTATTGATACGCGTTCATGGCTTCTTCTGCGCGAATGGCATTCAAGGCATTCTCAGCATCAATGATTTGAGTCGGGGTGCCCATACCTTCTTTAAATGATAAATTTTGGATTCTCAAATTTTCTTGCGCAGCCTGTTTATCTTGTTGTAATAATGCATTGGTTTTTTGGCAGCGTTGCATGCTTGAAAAAGCTTTAAATAAAATATTCTCAATTTCTTGTTTGCTTTTTTCAGTCGATAATTCGACTGCTTGGTGTTCAAATTCAGCAGCTTCGGCCTTTTTCTTAGCATCAATACCTGAGAATAAATTATATCGTGCCGCAATGCCCACAATCCAATTGTGGTGTTTGTCTAAGCCGTAATCACCAAAAGCATAAATACTTGGTTTGCGCGCTACATTTTGTAATTTTACATTTTGTTCAGCAATTGCGCTATCTAACTGCATTTTTTGAATAAGCGCAGATTGTTGTGGGTAGCTTTGCAGCAAAGAAGATAAATCTTGCACCATGTGTTGATTAATAAAGAGTGGCGTTAAAAGCTGCAAATCGTCTGGTTGTTTGAGTAGATTATGCAGTACAAACAAACTGTTACTTCGTTCAATTTGCACACTTTCGAGCGCCCGTGAAGCGGTATTTCGTGCAACTTCAAATTGCATACGTTGCCCTTGGCTAATAAAACCTTGTTTTTCCAGTTTTACCGCATTATCAAGATGTCTTTGCATGGTATTTAAATTATGTTGCGCCACATTAAATAGTTGTTGCTGTAACTGCACATTAAAATAATTTTGAATGACTTCAAAGCGTTGAATATTTTGTTGTTGTTGATCATTTAAAGCACTGCGGCCAGATTGCAACTGGGCAATCTTTTGTGTTGTACGAATCAGCCCACCAGTATAAAGCGGCATAATCATCGAAATAGAGGGGGTAAATCCGTGATCTTTAACCGTGACATCCACATTGTTTGGAATTAAATTTACGCCTCGACCAACGGCTTCTTGCGTCCCGCTATTGATGGCTTTGACTGCTTCATCGCTCAGCCCCAGTTGGCTTTGCACATCAGACAATTGATTAGTTAAGCCTTGTGAAAAAGAATTTTTAATGCTGTCTTTTACGCTATTAAGTGGAATCGAGCTTTCGGTACGAAACGAGTAACCTATGGCGTTGAATGTGACGCGGGGCAGGGCTAAATATTTAAGCGCATCGGCATTTAAGTTGGCCGCTTGTTGTAATGCAGCGCTGGCTTGGGTGCTATAACTGTGCTTTAAAACAGTATTTTCTGCATCGTTATAACTGAGTTCTTGCGTGTGCCCAAGCTGAGTTAAGCATAAACATAGTGGAATAAGCGCAAGTTTATTTTTCCCAAAAAAATGGGGATTATGCTGTTTTTGTTTTATAGTTAAAAACTGAAGTAGAGGCATATTATTCTAACTCGCTGTTTTATATATCTATATTAAAATGTGGTGGAATCTAAGGTTTTCATTTAATCAGGTGCAGTAGCTACATCTTTGAATATATTTTTACAGGGGTGAACATATAAGCATTTAATATTTGATTATAAAAGAATGAATTATAACGTAACTTATTCGATATTAGCATGAAAAATTGTAGCGCTTAAATGTCGTGTCTTGAATTGATGTTTAGCATTTTAAAAACCTTGCTATATGTCTTATTTAAATAGAAATATTCATCAATGAAAAATACATCACTTGGGTATTCTATGGTTAAATATCGGCAACTTTATTGTGTTTAACCATGAAAGGAAAAATCATGCGCGCGTACAATTTCTGTGCTGGTCCTGCGGCCTTACCGACAGCTGTTTTGGAAAAAGCTCAACACGAGCTATTGGATTGGCAAGGTAAAGGCGTTTCCATCATGGAAATGAGTCATCGTAGTCAAGATTATGTTGCCGTTGCAGAAAAAGCAGAAGCTGACTTACGTAAACTCATGAATATTCCTGAAAATTACAAAGTCTTATTTTTACAAGGCGGTGCAACCTTACAATTTTCTGCCATTCCTTTGAATTTGTTGGGTAAAAATGCGCATGCAGATTATATCCATACAGGTATTTGGTCAGAAAAAGCCATTAAAGAAGCACAGCGTTACGGTCAAATTCATGTTGTTGATGCAGCAACCAAAATTGATGGGAAATTTGCCATTGCAGATGCGAGTCAGTGGACGCTTTCAGACCAAGCAGCCTATGTGCATTATTGCGAAAATGAAACCATTGGTGGTTTGCAATTTAGCCATATTCCAGAAACTAAAGCCCCATTAATTGCTGATTTATCGTCTAGTATTTTATCTGCACCCATTGATGTGTCTAAGTTTGGCTTGATTTACGCTGGGGCACAAAAAAATATTGGCCCTGCGGGTTTAACCATCGTGATTGTACGTGAAGACTTGCTTGACCAAGCTAAACCTGAAATTCCAAGCTTACTTAAATATTCAGCACAAGCCAAAAATGAGTCGATGGTAAATACTCCTGCAACGTATGCGTGGTATTTGTCGGGCTTGGTGTTTGAATGGTTGCTCGAGCAAGGTGGTGTCGAGGCAATTCACACAGTGAATCAACAAAAAGCTGAGTTGTTATATGGTTATATTGACGACAGCGAGTTTTATAACAACCCAATTGCGCTTGCAAACCGTTCACTCATGAATGTGCCATTTACTTTGGCAGATAGCTCACTCGATAAACTGTTCCTAGAAGAAGCAGAGAAAAATCATTTGCTGAATTTAGCAGGGCATCGTTCTGTGGGCGGCATGCGTGCCAGTATTTATAATGCGGTGCCATTAGAAGCAGTTCAGGCATTGGTCCGCTTTATGGATGACTTTGCACAGCGTCATGGATAAATCTTAAGCATAAAAAAGGTGCTGAATTTTTTTAGCACCTTTTTTAATTCAATGATTGATTATTTTAGAATAAAAAATGACAGAGTAAGCCAACCAAGAACATACCCAACATAAAAAAGCACATGGCTCCAAAATCGAGTTTAATACGCGGTTGGGTGTGCTGTTGAATCATGCTAGACGTCTGTTGTTGTGTAATTTTCATTGATAACTGCCTAAATATGATCAATTACTTATACTTAGCTTATATATATTTACCTTTTAGCATAAATAGTAGCCTGAATCCAGAGATTTCCACGAATATATTGCCCAATTTCAAAATTTTTATAGACAGCATCTTTGGTGGCAATTCGAACAAGGGTAGCTTCTTGATGTTCTTCAAGCAATAAAGTCACATCATACAGGGTATATTCTGAATCCATGGCTTGAGTGGATGATTTGCCAACAATCTTACCTTGAAACCATGCTTCATCTTCTTGCCCGAGGTTTTCACCATATAAATAGGCCACCATTTGTGAAAAATCGACAGTGACGGGGGCTTTATCATCTTCAGTTTTGGGTTGCCATGCATCAATCAGTTCTTGTAGGTTGGGCGGAGCAATCCCGTTATGTTCAGACAAAATCTCGTTGAGTGCGCGGTGATGCTTAATTGAGGCAGGGTCATCCACCACAATGTGCTCATGTTCATTTACAATTTCTAATTGATATGCCCACGCATTTAAATGAACTTGATAATTTTGCTGAACTTCATAATGTGGATGATTGACACAGTACAAGGTATCAAAAGCATACACAGTTGCATTTTGCCCCACATTTAAACGCAGAACCGCCTGAGTTTTGGACTGATTTTGAATAATGCGTTCCACTTGTGCTGTGGTTGCATACGGGTTTTCAAAGCTTGGAAAGGCAATTTGAACCGCTTTAGGACGGTTGTCCTCGACAGCAACCACCTGAGTAAATTGAATAGTGGCATTGCTTGGACCTTGAATGAGCCATGCGTCGTTTGCCATTTCTTCTTCTGTTGTGCATAAGCCCATTGGCATAATTGGGGCATCAAGGGCAAGGCCTAACCATGTCGGGACGTTTTGACTCGGTTCTTCGGTTAACAGGCTCCAATGTTCGATATGGCTGCCAAAATGGGTATCATCGATAGTAACGACTTCTGGTCTGTTATTTTGCATAGTCATAAGCACACTTGTCTGCCTTGTTTTATATGTTTATCGAGGATAAATACGTATTTTTCAAGGGCAAAGGTACAATTATCTACATGAAATAGAGTTATTGTGGTCTTTTTAGCTTAAAAATTATTCATGTCTTATTCTTCTGTGATGAAAACACCGCTAAATCTGCCAAAGCAGATTGAATTTGTTAGACTAGCGCAACATATAAGCAAATGAGTAATTTTGTGGTCAGTTTTAAATTATGGATTGATGCCGATGCAATTCCTAAAATTTTAAGAGAAATTATTTTTAGGGCATCTGACCGATATTTATTAGATGTTATTTTTGTTGCCAATCAACCACTGGGTATTGCACCTTCTGTCCGAATTAAATCGTTACAGGTCTTAAGTGGCGCCGATCAGGCCGATCAAGAAATTGTTAAACAAATGGCTGCGCACGATATTGTGGTCACACAAGATATTCCGTTGGCCGCGCAGGTGATTGAAAAGGGCGGTGTGGCAATACATCCTCGTGGGGAAATTTTTACCACCGAAAATATTAAAGCGCGCCTGCATTTGCGTGATTATATGGATGTTTTACGCGGTTCAGGGGTACAAACGGGCGGGCCAAAACCAATTAATGACCGCGATAAACGCGAATTTTCGAGTGCTTTAGATCAAACCATTCAACGTCAAATTCGAAAGACCAAAGTTTAACATGTCCTTTTTTTCTAAATATCATCTCGCCTTAACCTATGCTTTATTGGTGCTGATTTGGTCATCTACGCCTTTGGCTATTGTGTGGAGCGTAACCGATTTAAACCCGTATTGGGCTTTATTGTTCCGATTTTTTCTGGCATGTCCGTTAGCATTTTTACTTTTAAAAATCTTAAAACTCAAATTTGCACTGCATGCGCGTGCATTACATAGTTATGTTGCAGGTTCATTTAGCCTGATTGGTTCCCAGTTTTTTACCTATATGGCAACGCAGTATTTAAGTTCAGGCATGATTGCGTTAATGTTTGGCTTGTCGCCCATTATTGCTGGATTAATTGGTTGGGTGTGTTTTAACCAGTCTTTACGTTTTATGCAGTGGTTGGGTATGTTGGTGGCTGTGTGTGGTTTGGGCTTAATTTGCTTTAGTCATCAGCAACAGCATATTCAAATTGCGGGCATTTTTTTAATGCTGATCAGTGTATTTAATTACGCAATGTCAATTTTTTGGGTTAAAAAAGTTGAAGCGCAACTTTCACCATTGGTTCAGGCAACGGGTTCAATTTTAGTGTCGACTTTAATCTCGTGTTGCATTATTCCATTTATTTGGGCAGATGTTCCGCAACATGTTCCATCGTTAAGGTCAATCCTTGCAATTGTCTATTGCGTGTTGATGGCTTCTCTTTTAGCGATGTTTTGCTATTTTAAATTGGTACAGCAGATTCAACCCACCACATTGTCTTTAACCAATGTTATGACGCCCGTATTTGCACTGTTGATCGGCGCGGCCTTAAACCACGAGCAAATTTCACTGCATGTGATGTTGGGGGCATTGGTGCTGTTAAGCGGATTATTCATTTATTTTTTCAAAGATTTACAACTATTGCAGGTGTGGGAAAAGCGCTTTAATGCCACAAAGCAAACCAAATTTAAATAAATGGGTGTAAAATAAGCGCAAACAGGTAACAAGTAACATGCTTTGTACAATACTCCAAACAAGATCAATCGATTAAGCGTTTACTTTTATTGGAATCAGGATAAGATTTTGCTGTCTTTTCTGCGTATCTTGCAACAAGATAAAAATAGGTGCTTCTTTTTACTTATTTATTCAGCAATATATACGTTGTTGCAAACGATGTGCATTTTTAATTTTAGCGCAATAGTCAGTAGTTGAATATTTTTTGCTGTATCAGCTTAAAATAGATTTAACCCGCTATATTGTTAAAACTTGATAAAAAACCTTGGATTAGGGTCATATGTTTAAACCAATTTCGCTGTATATCGGACTGCGATATACACGTGCTCGGCGTAGTAATCACTTCATTTCATTTATCTCTTTAGTGTCGATGATCGGGCTTACACTTGGGGTTGCGGTACTCATTACAGTGTTATCGGTCATGAATGGATTTGACCGTGAGCTGAAAAATCGCGTTCTGGGTATGATTCCACAAGCCACGGTATCTTCAAATGAAATTATTACCAATTGGCCTGAGCTTGCTAAAAAAATACAGCAACATCCACATGTCACAGGCGTTGCGCCATTTACCCAATTACAAGGCATGCTGACTGCACAAGGTCAAGTTTCGGGTTTAATGGTAAATGGAATTGAACCAAAATTTGAAAAAAATGTATCGATTATTCAAGACCACATGGTGGCAGGTAGTATTGATGCGTTAAAAAAAGGCAGTTTTGGCATTGTGCTGGGTAAGCAAATGGCCGACAGCTTAGGCTTAGGTTTGAACGATTATGTGACTTTGGTCTTGCCTGAAGCCACGCCTTCGCCTGCGGGAATTGTGCCACGCTTTAAGCGATTTAAAATTGTCGGTATTTTCAGTATTGGTGCGCAGGTCGATGGTTCACTGGGCTATATTGCCTTAAATGATGCTACAACATTATTGCGTTTGCCAGATGGGGCGCAGGGCATTCGGATGAAACTTGATGATTTATTTCAAGCGCCACAAGTGACCCAAGATATTGTCAAAACGTTACCGAAAGATTTTTATGGGTCAGATTGGACCTATACACAAGGTGACTTATTTAGCGCCATTCAGATGGAAAAATCGATGGTGAGTTTGCTGCTGTTTTTAATTGTGTTGGTGGCAGCTTTTAATATTGTGTCTTCTTTGGTGATGGTGGTGACGGACAAAAAAGCCGACATTGCTATTTTAAGAACACTAGGTGCATCGCCTGCGACCATTACCAGAATTTTTATGGTGCAAGGCACCATTATTGGGGTGATTGGGACACTGGTAGGTGCAGTATTGGGTATTATTTTTGCGACTAGCATCAGTAATATTATGGATTGGCTAAATACCCGATTAGGTTGGCATTTGTTTGATGCGTACTTTATTAATTATTTACCGTCATATTTAAGATGGCAAGATGTAGTGATTATTGTGGGCGTATCGTTAATCTTGAGTTTCCTTGCTACCATTTATCCTGCATTACGTGCCGCGAAAATTCAACCTGCAGAGGCTTTACGTTATGAGTAACATGGTTTTAGAAGCGAAAAACATTAATAAAACCTTTACCGATGGTAAAACCAGTGTTGAAGTGTTAAAAGGCTTATCTTTACAGGTTCGAGAAGGCGAGTTTATTTCGATTGTCGGTTCAAGTGGTTCTGGGAAAAGTACTTTATTGCATGTTTTGGGTGGATTGGATTGCCCGACGCAAGGTGAAGTTTGGTTGAACTCGGAACGTTTTGATCATTTAAATGAAACCACGCGTGGCAATTTACGTAATCAGCATTTGGGCTTTGTATATCAATTTCATCATTTATTGCCAGAATTTACCGCGTTAGAAAATGTGGCAATGCCACTCATGCTACGTCATGGCACACAATACGCTGAAGTTAAGCAAAAGGCCGAATACTTGTTGGAGCGGGTAGGCTTGTCGCATCGCCTGACGCATAAACCGGGTGAGTTGTCGGGGGGGGAACGCCAACGTGTTGCCTTGGCACGTGCTTTAGTAACCAGCCCTAAATTGGTGTTGGCGGATGAACCTACCGGTAATTTAGACCGTAATACCGCCATGAGCATTTTTGAATTGTTAAGCGATTTAAAACAAGAGCTGAAAATGTCGATGTTAATTGTCACGCATGATGAACAGCTCGCTCAATCTGCCAATAAAATTATGCATATGCAAGATGGTCTTTGGTTAGAAAAATAAATTAAAACAAACTCTTGTTAAAGCCCCATAAGTGGGCTTTAATTCGTTTAGTAAAACAAGAATATATTTATAACATGTGGATGTTCATTCTTATCGCCTGGATTTTAGGCATTGCAACACTGGGTACGCCCGTAGCCGCAGACTTAACTAAAACCATGCTTGTGGCAACCATACTTTTTAGCGTAATTACAACTGCCTTACATTTTTATCTATTCAAAAACACATACAGCAAAGTTAAATGGCTGTGCCAAATCTGTTGGGTTTTTACAGTATTTCTCTGCGCAATATTTTACGCACAAGCCAGTTTTGAAAAGCGTTTAGCTTTAGTTGAACGCATTCCACGGCAAGTGCAAGTCGTTGCCTTTGCTGCCCAAATGGATGAATTGACTGCGCAAGGGTCAAAGCAAGTAGTTCAAATTTATTCATCTAAACATGCACAACCCGTGAATTGGCTGGCGCGCGTTAAAATATCCTCAGTTCATTCGTCAGAATCGGCTTTAAAAATTGGACATTATTATTTGCTCACCGGTAAGGTACATCCGGCACACAGTTATGTGGTCGATGGGGTGTTTGATCAAGAAAAATGGTATTTACAGCAAAATTTACAAGCCAATATTCAGGTTGAAGCCATTCAGGAAATATCCGAACTACAGGCGTTGGCACTTACTCAACCACAGTTTATTCAATCGCATAAAACTTGGTGGGTTCGCTTTAAAATGGCTATTGAAAAAGAACGCCTTAATCAGCGATTATTTATTCAAGCTCAGCCTTTTGCACAAAAGGGCTTATTATTGGCACTGTTAACTGGAGATGAAAGCTTACTTAATTCTGACACAGAACAGAAATTTCAAGCGCTCGGCATCAGTCATTTATTGGCAATTTCTGGGCCACATGTACTCATTTTTTCTGCAATGTTGTGTTGGTTTTTGCATCGATTAATTATTCGGTTTTGTCCACAGCTTTATCTGCGTTATTCAAAACCATTTTTACTTAGTCTGCCTTTTTTATTCGGGGTTTTATTTTATTCTGCCTTTGTCGGCTTTGAAATTCCTGCGTGGAGAACCCTTCTAACCACAAGCATTATGGTGGCGAGTTTGTGGTTATATCAACGGATTTCGCCAATCATGATTTTGCTAAATAGTGCGGCTTTGATGCTGTATTTAGATCCGTTTAGTCTGTGGTCAGCAGGGTTTTGGTTATCTTATGGCGCATGTTTTATTTTATTGCGAATTTACCAAACCTGTTTGCAGCAGCCTTCACACGCACTTTTAAATTGGCAAGCAAAGGTGCGTTTTTATGGCGGGCTTGCAATTCAGTCGCAGTGGAAAATATTTCTTGGTTTATTGCCGCTCACGCTATTGTTTTTTAAGAAAGTCTCTTGGCTTGCCCCGCTTGCAAATTTACTCGCCGTTCCATGGATGGGCGCGGTGATCGTACCACTAGATATTTTCGCGGCATTGGTGTCTTGGTTTTCACCTGTTTTAGGCTTGGGTGTCTACCAAATTGTACAGTGGAACTTGCAGGCGCTGGTTTGGTGTTTAGATGTGCTGTATGCCATTCCAAATACTTTTCAGTGGAGCCATTTTACGCCATGGCAGTTATTTTTTATTGCCATTGGCTTAATCATTCTTTTTTTACCGCGTGGCGTGCTACCTAAAACTTGGGCAATGTTGTGTTGCTTACCATTATTATTGCCGAATAAAACGCTGTCAGATTTTGAGTTTCAAGTTTTAGATGTGGGTCAGGGGCAAGCGCTGTATGTGCAACAGCAAGATCAAACGCTTTTAATTGATACTGGCGGCAAATACCAAGAACAGATTTTAGGAATTGGTCAGTACGTTTTATTGCCATTTTTTTCACAACAAGGCATTTCACGTTTAGATCAAATTATTTTAACCCATTTGGATATCGACCATAGTGGCGCGCTCAGCAGCATTGCTCCTGAAATCAAAATTGGCAGTTTAATGGCCAATGAAAATCCGCATCTCGATATTTCAATTCCGTTTCAATATTGTCTGGCGGGGCAAAAGTTTGTACAGCATCATTTAACTATTCATGTGCTGTCGCCATTGCCAAGCGACTTGGTTGCTGTGCCTCAACAACGTAATGAATTATCTTGTGTTTTGTATTTGCAGTATCAACATGCTAAGGGAAGTTTTAATGTGTTGGTGATGGGAGATGCAGGGCAGTTGGCAGAGCAAAGAATTTTACAGGATTATCCGCATTTAAAAGTGGATGTATTGCTGTTGGGGCATCATGGCAGTCGGCACAGTTCATCGTCCCAATTTTTAAAACAATTACATCCTAAAATTGCAATCGCTTCGGCAGGATTTGACAATCGTTATCGGCATCCAAGTATTGAAGTCAAAAAGCATCTGCAAAACTTGAACATTCCATTGTATAACACTGCTGAACTCGGCTCGATTCGTTTTAGAATCAATGCTTCGGGCGAGTTACAGCAGCAAAATTTACGTGAATTAAAGCCGTGGCTCGGTGGTTTTCACTAAGTTATCGGCGCGTACTTTGGCAACCGTTGCTAAAGCCTCTTGAGTCGGTAGGTGATAAACATCGTCTAAAACAGGATTCGCCTTAAAGCGTTTATAACTCCAGTGATAATGCTCTGGATATTTATTAATCAGATTTTCAATCATTCGATGAATAATTTGCGTACCTTCAACGTCTGTACCTTGATAAATGGCATCATCTACCGCTTCGATAAACATATCGTAGCCGGCATTGTCATTACGAATGGCATATAAGAACAGCGCGCGGGCTTTGGTTTTTTGAATTAATTTGGCAGATAAATTACTCGATGCCAACGGAATACCAAAATAGTCGACCATGGTGCCACCTATGTTTGGGGTATGGTCGGGTAAAATTACCGTGGTGCCACCACGTTTTAAGGTTTTAAAGACCTCGCGAACACCTGATTCATCGGTTGGGACAAGGGTTGCATTTTCACGGCTACGTGCTTCACGCACAAATTGGTCGGCGGCGGGATTCTTAATCGGCTTATACATAATGGTCATAGCGGTATACGATGCAAACCATGCATTCATCGCTTCCCATGTGCCAAAATGTGGAACGATCAACACCACACCTTTGCCTTGTGCTAACGCATCGTGAAAAATTTGTTCACCATGAATATGATGAATTCTGGAGATATTTTTTTTATTGCTTGCACCCCAAACATTAAAAAATTCAAAATAAGAGGTGACTTCATTGCGGATGGCTTGTTTTGCAATACGGGTATGTTCGTCATCTGTTAATTCAGGTAAAGCAATTTGAATATTCAGTTTCGCTGCCGCTGCTGTTTTTGAAATATTGATTTTATTTGCAATTGAAGCGAATAACGCAGCAAAAGAGCGGGCGAAATGCAGAGGCTGCTTGCTTATAAATTTCAATGCACGGTAAGTAAAAGAATAAGAATTTGACATGATCAACGAAGAAAAAATCTTTTGTCATTAGGGATAGAAAATATTATATGTGAAAAGTGATGTTTTAAACAGACACGCCTGATGTCGCGTTATAATAAGGAAATTTAAACTTAGTAGGACTTCAAGGATGTCTGATTGGCCGCCCAAACCAGTAAATGAGCAAATACAACAACAAACTACATCACAGCCTTCTGGCAAAGAATGGCAATTGCTTGAAAAAGTACTGTTAAGCTCTGTCGATGAACAGAAAAAAGCGCGTCGCTGGGGAATCTTTTTTAAAATCTTAACCTTTATTTATCTGTTTATAGTGTTGTTACTCACATTACGTAGTTGTTCAAGCACTGATGACAGCGAAACAGGAAGCAGTGCTGCGCCGCATTTAGCTGTGGTCGATATTGAAGGAACCATTGGCTCTAGTGGTAGTAAATCGGTCAATAGTGACGATACCATTAAAGCACTGAAAAAAGCATTTGCGGCAAAGAACAGCCAAGCCATTGTGCTCAATATTAATTCACCGGGTGGTTCACCTGTACAATCGGATGATATTTGGCAAGAAATTCGTGTGCTAGAACAAAAATATCCAAGCAAAAAAGTCTATGCTGTTATTGGCGATATGGGCGCTTCGGGTGCATATTATATTGCTTCTGCTGCCAATGAAATTTGGGTGAATCCATCAAGTTTGGTGGGGTCGATTGGTGTGATTATGCCAAATTATGGCGTGTCGGGATTAGCGCAGAAGTTGGGTGTAGAAGACCGCACCATGACTTCAGGCAGCAATAAAGACATCTTGAGTATGACCAAGCCGATTAATCCTGCGCAACGTGCGCATGTGCAAGGGGTTTTAGATGATGTTCACCAACACTTTATTGATGCGGTAAAACAAGGGCGTGGTGCACGTTTAAAAACCAATGATCCTGCAATTTTCTCAGGCTTATTTTGGAGTGGTGCACAGGCGGTTAAAATCGGCATTGCTGACCGTGCAGGTAATCTTGAAAGCTTGAAACGTGAGTTAAAAATCGATAAAACTGTAGATTATACAGTTCAATATAGTCCATTTGAGTCCATTTTAGGCAAAATGGGCGAAGAATTTGGTCAAGGTTTTAGTGAAACTGTGACCCAAAAATTAAGTAGCCAAAAACAGGTTGAGTTGGAATAACGCAACCTTCATGCTTGGAAAAAAATGAAAACCTTAAAACCAATCATTCATTTTGCACATGCCAATGGTATACCTTCTAAGGTATACCAACACTTATTTGACTTACTTGCACCCGATTATGAGATTATTTTTACACCTTTGATCGGGCCGGACCGCCGCTATCCCATCGATCAGCATTGGAAAAGTTTGGTTCAACAAGTGATTGACAGCATTGTGCAGCAAAGCGCGGGTCGTCCTGTGATTGGTTTGGGGCATTCTTTGGGGGCGGTGTTGACCTATCTTGCTGCGCAACAACGCCCTGAATTGTTTAGCCAAATTATTTTGCTAGATCCTGCATTTATTATGGGAAAAGTCGCGTTGGCATTCGATGTAGCCAAGCATTTTCCACAACATTGGAGCGATCGCTTAAGTCCTGCCGGATTGTCTAAATATCGGCGTGACCATTGGGAATCGCGGCAACAAGCCGCAGAATTGCTACGACCTAAAGCGCTGTATAAAAACTTTGACGCACATTGTTTTGATGATTTTTTACGTTACGCTTTAACCGATGATGTGGTGCGCGGTGGAGTTACGCTGACCATTCCAAAGAAGGATGAAGTAGAGATTTTTAGAACGAATCCATCCTATTGGTGGCGTGTTTGGCAGGCTGCGCCTAAGGTGAAGGCTCAGATTTTAGTGGGGCGAGAAAGTGTGTTTTATCAGCAAAAATTTACACATTTGGTTCAGCGACATTTAAATATCCCTTTTTCAGTCACTGGAGGTGGGCATATGTTTCCATTAGAGTTTCCCAAGCAAACCGTGATGCAGATTCGTGAGCTCATTGAACAATAAAAAACGCATCATTGATGATGCGTTTTTTATTACATTTGGCAAAACTGAATGGGGCGTGTGAGCGGCTTGTTTTTATGGCTGATTTTGCCATTCGACTGGTAAATCAGTTGTTGATTACAAAACCATTCCACCACTTGAGGGTAAACCAAATGTTCAAGTTGATGTACCCGTGCAGCTAAGCTTTCAACAGTATCATTTCGATTGACCTGTAATACGCCTTGCGCAATGGTTTGACCGGCATCTAATTGTGCTGTCACAAAATGCACACTACAACCATGCCACACATCGCCAGTATTGAGTACGCGCTGATGCGTATGCATGCCTTTGTAAGAGGGCAGTAGCGAAGGATGAATATTCAACATTCGACCTTCCCATTTCACAACAAAATCTGCGGTCAGAATGCGCATAAAGCCAGCTAAAATAACCAAGTCAACATTCCATGCACGCAATTGTTGTTGCATGGCATTATCAAAAGCTTCGCGACTAGAGAAGTCTTTGTGTTCAATGACACAGGTTTGAATATTGGCTTGTTTAGCACGCTCTAAGGCGTAGGCATTGGGTCGATTTGACACAACACCTACAATCTTTCCAGATAAATTAGCATCAATTAACGCTTGTAAGTTGCTGCCACTACCTGAAACGAGAACAGCGATGTTGATCATGCGAAAATAACACGAATCTTTTCGTCAGCGCCTTCAACAGATTCAGCATTGTCTTGGATGTGACCAATCTTCCATGCTTTTTCGCCTTGAGCCGTTAATATTTCAACTGTTTTGTCAGCATCGGCTGCATCTACAGCAATCACCATACCCACACCACAGTTAAAAGTACGGTACATTTCAAAACGCTCTACATTGCCTTCGCGTTGTAATAATTGGAATAATTCTGGCCATTCCCAAGAATTTTCGTTAATTACCGCTTGAGCACCGTTTGGTAAAACACGTGGTAAGTTACCTGGTAAGCCGCCACCTGTAATGTGTGCCATAGCATGAACATCAACATTTTTGCATAGTTCAAGTACAGGTTTGACATAAATACGGGTAGGTTCCATAGCAACATCTGCCAATGCACGACCATCAATGTCTTGTGTTAAATCGACATTTTTAACATCTAAAATTTTACGAAGTAATGAGTAGCCATTTGAATGCGCACCGCTTGATGCGATACCAATCAGAACGTCGCCTGATTTAACTTTTGTACCATCAATAATTTTACTTTGCTCAACAACACCTACGGCAAAGCCTGCAAGATCGTAATCTTCGCCTTCGTACATACCTGGCATTTCTGCAGTTTCACCACCAACTAATGCACAGCCAGCAAGTTCGCAGCCCTTGCCAATACCTGTAACAACATTGGCAGCAACATCAACATTTAAATGACCTGTTGCATAGTAGTCGAGGAAGAATAACGGTTCAGCACCACAGACCAAAAGGTCATTTACGCACATTGCAACCAAGTCTTGTCCAATCGTGTCATGACGGTTTAAGTTTAGTGCTAAACGTAACTTTGTTCCGACACCATCTGTTCCTGAAACTAAAACAGGTTCTTCATAGCCCTTTGGAATTTTGCAAAGTGCGCCAAAGCCGCCCAAACCACCCATCACTTCAGGACGAGAGGTGCGTTTCGCTACAGATTTAATACGATCGACAAGTGCATCACCAGCTTCGATGTCCACACCTGCATCTTTATAACTTAGGCCAGTATTAGAGGTCATTGAGTTGCTCATCTTGGGGTCTGTGTTGGCGGCAGATTATACCCTAATATACGAAATTCTTACGTTAATTCTACGAATAAATGTTATCTTTGCTTAAAATAATTCGATAAATCACCTCAAGAATAGGAATAGGCGAATACATGGCCGATCGTACATTACGTCGAATATTTATTTTGACAGCAATTGCATTAATAGTTTGGTTGATTTATATCCTTATGCCCGTGGTGCTGCCATTTGTTGGCGCATTTTTAGTTGCCTATTTATTTAGCCCGTTGGTTGGGAAATTATCCGAGTACCATATCCCTCGGTGGCTTTCGACCAGTATTGTTTTCTTAGGCATTGCGATTGGCTTATTTATTGCCATTTGGTTTGTTATTCCATTGCTATGGAAACAAGTCATGTATGCCAAAAATAGTATTCCTGCTGGCATTACGTGGATTAATCACACTCTCTTACCGTGGGCTGAGCATACTTTTAATTTAGAACCTATGCGTTTAAATACTGATCAGTTGTCGAATGCAGTCATGGGATATGTGCAAACCAATTATAGTGTCGATAGTATTCAAGCGCTGATTTTAAAATTGGCGCAATCCGGACTGAATTTTATTCAAATTGGCGGGACTGTTATTTTAGTACCGATTGTCGCTTTTTATTTTTTGCTAGATTGGGAACGTATGCTTGTTCAAATGCGTCGTCTGATTCCGCGTCCATACGAAGCCAGTACCATGCGAATTGTGCGTGAATGCCATGGTGTTTTGGGGGCATTTGTAAAGGGTCAGTTTCTGGTGATGGTGCTTTTAGGTGCTGTATATGCCATTGGACTGCAAGTGGTTGGGCTTGAAATTGGCTTAATTATTGGCATGGTGGCAGGTTTAGCGAGCATTATTCCTTATTTAGGTTTTGCCGTGGGGATTATTTCTGCGGTGGTCGCAACATTATTTCAATTTGGCTTGGATTGGACGCATTTGCTCTTGGTGGGTGTGGTGTTTATGATCGGTCAGATCATTGAAGGCTATATTCTACAGCCATTTTTATTGGGCGATAAAATTGGTTTACCTCCCGTTGCTGTGGTTTTTGCGGTCTTGGCTGGGGCGCATTTAGGCGGAATTTTGGGTATGTTGGTTGCTTTACCTGTGGCTGCAATTATTGTGGTATTGCTGAAACATGCGCGCGAATGTTATGAAAAAACCAACTTATATGGCAAACCGAAAACCATTACCGATACAGTGTCCATTGAAGAAGAGTACGTGCAAGTGACCTCTAATTTAGCTGATGTAGAGATTAAAATAAAAAGTCAGCAAGATGCCGGAAAATCAAGTAATATTGACGCAGATTAAAATAAATCTGTAGGTATATTTGTATTTATGCGTCAATTACAACTGGATATAGAACCTCAACTTGATGCTCGAATTAGTGATTTCTCTGGGCCAAGTTGGGGGCATGTCATTGATGCAATTCGTCAACTGCACGCAGGATTAATGAATCGATTTTATGTGTATGGTGGCGCAGGAACGGGTAAAAGTCATTTGCTCTCTGCCATTTGCGATTCCTATTTGGAAATTGGAAAATCTGCTATACATGTTTCACTGCTTGAATTATTAGATGCACCGATCGAGGCGATTACTTGTCTTGAGCGTTACGATTTAGTTGCTTTAGATGATATTGAAGCGATTAGTGGCGTGTTACATTGGCAAAAAGCCATTTTTCAC
Organism: Acinetobacter sp. MD2(2019); assembly: GCF_035615615.1. Classification (NCBI taxonomy): domain Bacteria; kingdom Pseudomonadati; phylum Pseudomonadota; class Gammaproteobacteria; order Moraxellales; family Moraxellaceae; genus Acinetobacter; species Acinetobacter sp. MD2(2019). The sequence goes on from NZ_VTDU01000004.1 coordinate 139,512, forward strand.
CTGATTAATTATAATAATCAAGAAGGTGGGCAATTGGTATTTTCATCGCGCTACGCACCGATTGAACTAAAATTAGAACTGCCTGATTTACAGTCGCGTTTAACCCAAGCAGTAAGCGTTAAATTGCCAAGTGGCAGTTTATATGCTGACCGCCAAGCTTTAGTCATGTCTGTTTTGTTGCGTCGTGGGGTGCATTTAGATCAACAAATTATCGATTATTTGTTGTTGCATGGGCCACACCAAGCCTCACAATTGTTACAAGCGGTAGAGCGTTTAGAAAAATTATTAAAAGGCGAAAAAACCAAGCTATCTAATGCCAATTTGCGCCAAATTTATGCCCTAATTGATGAATATCAACAGATTCACTGATTCTAATTTTTTAATTATTGGTTTGATCTGTAGATAGACTTTGGAATTTTTGTAGATATTCTTGGCGAATGCTATTGCGTTCATCGACTGTTTTGGCTTTTTGCATGCGAGAGCGCATTTCGTTGCGTTGTTGCGTACTCATTTGTTGCCATGCTTCGCGCATTTTTTGTTGCTCTTGTTCAGGCAGTTGCGTAAACCAGTCCATACGACTTTGCAAACTTGAACTTTGATTATTCGAAATATCTTTTAAGTTTTGATAACGCTGTAAAACCTGTTTTCGTTGATCTGTAGAAAGATCGCTCCAATTGTCATCCACGGTCGAAGCTGCCGTAGTTTTACTTGAAAAAGGCCAAAAATTTTCGAAAGCTGCGAATCCAGTTTGTAGAAACATCAAACTACACAAACCAAGCATCCATTTTTTAGCTGCCATGAGTATTTTTATCCTCACCAAAAACCATCACCATTTCTAAATCTTCGACCATCTGTGGAGAAAGTTTACCGCCCGTTGTATTGATAATCATTTGTTGCGATTGCGGTTTATTGTGCGTAAACACATTAGGAACCACTAAAAAACCTGCCAACGTGGCCGCAAGAGCAAAGCTGGTCATTTTCCACATGTTTTGCCGGCGCTGACGTTGTGCTTGCACATGCTCAAGTACATTTTGCATGACAATTTTCTTTTGTTCATGCGATTGCGCGAGTTTTTCAAGTTGTTGGGTAATTTGATCTGCAAAATCATCATTTTTATTCATGTGATGATCCTCCAATATTAGGGTTGAGGTGAGACAGGGCGCTACGCAGTCCTTGTATCGCACGGTGATAGTGTGTTTTTACGCTACCTTCACTACAACCCATAATTTGTGCTGTAGTTGAAATATCAAAGCCTTCCCATGCTCTAAGCATAAATGCTTGCTGTTGGCGCACAGGGAGCTGAGCTACAGCGGTTTGAATTTCTTCTGCTGTGGCAAGTTGTGTCAACGCTTCAGATGGATTGATTTGCTGTTCATCGGCTACGTCAAATTCTTCGTCTTCATCCAGTGCATTCTTTTTAAAAAAAGAAAAGGGCTGAATGCGACGGGCTTCTTTACGCCGCCAATCTTGTAATTTGTTATTTAAAATGGTGTAAAACAGTGGATACCATTCGGGAATGGATTTATCTATATAGTTTTTATGCAGTGCAATAAAGGCTTCTTGTACTAAATCCATTGCAATGCCTTGTTGGCCCTGCGTTGCATTTTCCATCATCACCAAAGCGCGACCTGTTACATCTTGCATAAAATGTTTGAGGCGTTGTTCAGCCGTACCCGTTTGGATACTGCTTAGTTCAGACTGCGTCTCTTTTGGTTTTAGATCCATAGAGATGGAAAATCCCGTCATCGGATACCCACCTTATTCTTTCAATGCATTTGTACTAATAACGTTGAATGAATAAAGAAGGTTGACAATCGTATTGATTATTTTTCAGTTTAAAGGAGTTGTATGACAAAAAGATAGGGCGTGAAAAGAATATAAACAAAGAAACTGAAAAGCATTTTGTGGTCTATTCATCTTCACGCATAAAAAACTGCATGTTGAGGTTTAATTTAAGCGTTGTCGGGTCATTTCAAATAAACAAATTGAACCTGCAATGGCTACATTTAGCGATTCTTGACCACCGGGTTGGGGAATAGTCACCGCTTGTGCGTGTTCTAAAGCAAATTCTGAGGCACCTTGTCCTTCGTTGCCCAAAATCCATGCGCAGGCTTGGGTTAAGTCTTGTTTATAAATGCTTTGCGGCTGATGAGAGCTAGTTACAAAAACGGGAATTTTAAACTGTGGCAGAATTTGCGCTAAGTCGACATTTTCATAGCAGTTCAGTGCAAAATGTGCGCCCATGCCAGCACGTAATACACGCGGTGACCATAAGGCTGCCACGCCATGCGTGCAGACAATTTGTTTTACATTTGCCGCTGCAGCAGAGCGAAGCAGGGTACCTACATTGCCCGGATCTTGGACGTTATCCAAAATTAAAGTATCTTCATCAAACTTCAGCGCCTGACTACTTCGTGGAATATCAATAATTGTTAAGCAAGCCAAACTGGTGCCCAAGGTGCTTAAATCTTTATACAGTGCTTCACTAAGAATAAAAATATGTCCAGTATATTGCTGCTGAATTTGCTCAAAATCTGGATGGGCAAGTGCAGCTTCTGTGGTAAAGATTGACACGATGGCTTGCTGGCTTTGCAACCATGCTAGCGTTAAGTGAGTGCCTTCTAAAACAGTTTGATGTTGTTTTTTACGATATTGATTTTGCTCAATTAAGGCACGTAGATGTTTAATTTTAGGATTATCTTTTGAGGCAATATACAAAATAGACATAGAATAAAAACCAATCGAGCATAAGTTTGTTTGAACTTATGCTCGATATTAAATGATAAAAAATGAAAAATTAATGATAACTTGTAACCAAGTTAACTTCTTCTTGTGCGCCTAAAATGACAGGAACACGTTGGTGTAATTCGGTTGGTTGAATATCAAGAATACGCGCGCGTCCAGTGCTTGCAGCACCGCCGGCTTGTTCAATAATCATGCTCATTGGGTTTGCTTCGTACATTAAGCGTAAGCGACCGGCTTTTTCAGGGTTTTTAAAGTCGTATGGATATAAGAAAATACCCCCACGGCAAAGAATACGGTGAATATCTGCCACCATACATGCAACCCAACGCATGTTAAAGTCTTTACCACGAACACCTGTTTTGCCTTCAAGTAACTCTGCGATATAACGCTGAACAGGGGCTTCCCAATGACGCTGGTTCGATGCGTTAATTGCAAACTCTTGTGTTGAGCTTTCAATGGCGACATCATCTTTACTTAAAATAAATTCTTTGCTGTCTATGTCAAACGTGAACAGTACAACACCTGCGCCCACTGTGAGTGCAAGCATGGTCGATGGGCCGTAAAGCACATAACCCGCTGCAACTTGATTCACACCGGCTTGCATAAAGTCTTCAGCTTGAGTAATTGCATTTTTGGCAGGCAAAATTGAAAAAATAGTGCCTACGCACATATTAATGTCAATGTTGCTTGAGCCGTCTAATGGGTCGAATAAAACTAAATATTCACCATTTTCTTGAGCATGGGTGAAAATATCCAGTTCTTCAGAGGCTAAACCACCAACAGATGGATGCGCTTGCAAAATGTCGATGAGTTGTTGATTTGAAATAACATCTAGTTTTTTTTGCGTTTCACCTTGAACATTTTCATGTTCTGCGCTGCCTAAAACACCTTCAAGTGCACCTTTTTGTAAAGTGCGGTCAATAATCTTACAACTGTCAGCAATGGCATCAATTACGCTGGCTAAAGCTGGTGTTAAATTTCCCTTTTGTTGTTTTAAGTATTGGGATAATGTGGTGTTTGACATAATGAAGTTGCTCCAAATCTTATGCAATTTGTATCAGGCTAGACAGCTGGTGGGTATTTTAGATGAGAACGGGGCAAAATAGAAATTTTCTTGACATAATTCTGAATATTTTTCTACTTGAATTTTCTAAATAACGTGATATTTTGAAGTATAGCTCTCATTAGTAAGAGGTAGGATAAGATGACAACAAAAACTTTTGATGCAATGCCTACGCCATGTGAAGCAATTGATTTTAAAGATATTTCAGATGAAAAAGTCAAAACTGCTTGGGCTGAATATAAATCTAAACCGGAATATAAAGAGTTCAATAAACACGATATGATTGAATCTATGCAATCGTGTAAAATTGGTGATGATTTAACAAAAAAATCGCACAATAACTAAAAAGTCGCCCAAACCTTGAGCGACTTTTTTATTTTTAGTTCAATTCCAGCATTATTTTAATAATGGTGGAACGGCTTCGTAGTTAATTTCTACGCGGCGATTTTCTTTCCACGCTGCTTCGTCGTGCCCAGGATTGACTGGCATTTCTTTACCATAGCTCACTGCTTCAAGTTGCGTTGGATTAACGCCATAAGAAACCAAGTAGTTGAGTACCGCTTTAGCGCGGCGTTCACCTAAGGCCATGTTGTATTCACGTGTCCCGCGCTCATCGGTATGGCCGGTTAATGCCACTTTAGAACCCATATTGGCTTTTAAAAATTGTGCATGTGCTTGCAGAGTTTGGTAATCATTAGGTGATAAATCGGTGCTGTCATAATCGAAGTGAACAACACGCTGTGCTAAAAATGCACGATTCTCATTGGTCACGCCTTTAGATGAAGCGCCAGCTAAATTTTTTGCAGCTAATGCAGCATCATCGCTTAAACCAGTAGTATTTACATTGGTAGCTGCAGTCGGTGTTGTTGTTCCATCGACTTGCGTAGCTGGTTTACGGCTTGCACAACCGGTCATAATCATGGTTGAAGCAAGTGCTGGAATAATGAGTAATTTTATTGCTTTCATTTTCGACTCCATGAAAGTTATCGGATAAAAAGTTGTTATTTGGGTGCCCAAGCAGGTTCACGAACCTCACCTTGTTCACTTGGAAGATTGAGGCGGAACTGCCCATTGGTAGACACAATTGACAATAAACCGCGGTTGCCTTCATGAGTTGCGTACACCACCATTTGTCCATTTGGAGAAAAACTTGGCGATTCATCTAAGGTGGTTGGGGTTAGAATACTAAGTACACCTGAGTCTAAATCTTGTAGGGCAATTTTAAAATTGCTTCCTGATTGACGGTGGACCATCGCCAGTTTTTTTCCATCTGCGCTGATCGAGCCACGCGCATTAAAGCTACCACGGAAGGTAATCCGTTTGGTTGAGCCATCGGCGAAGGTGTAGCGATAAATTTGCGGAGAGCCGCCACGGTCGGATGTGAAAATAAAGGCTTTACCATCGGGTGTATAACGCGCCTCTGTGTCAATCGCTGAGTCATTGGTCATGCGTTGAACTTGACGTGTGCTTAAATCCATTCGATAGATATCGGGGTTTCCATCCATAGAAGATGTGAACAGCATAGATTGGCCATCTGGCGAAAAGCTTGGTGCGCCATTTAAGCCAGTGAAATGCGCCACAACTTGACGTTGTCCGGTAGATAAGTTTTGCAAGTAAATTGCAGGGCGTTTGGTTTCAAAAGACACATAGGCGATTTGTTTGCCATCGGGTGTCCATGTTGGCGACAAAATAGGATCGTGCGAAGATAAGACGGTAAATGGACGTTCGCCATCGGTGTCTGCAATTTGTAACGTATAACGTTGGTTTGGCGTGTTTGGATTACGCAAAACGTAAGCAATACGACCGCTAAAGTCGCCTTGAATGCCTGTGAGTGCTTGGTAGATTGCATCACTAATGGTGTGCCCAGCTTGTCTTAATCTCGAGCTAGGTGCAGTTAAAACTTCATTAAGTAGATATTTTTGTTTGTCTACATCATAGAGTTGGTACTGGATTTGATAGCTGTTGGCATCGGATTGTGTCACTTTACCAACAACAACATACGGAATGCCCGCATTTTTCCAAGCATCTGCCTGAATTGAATCTAAGCTTGCGGTTGAGGGTAAATTTTGCGATGCGCTTGAGAAACGACCTGAACGATTTAAATCATTTTCCACAATAGGGAAAATATTTTGGTCGTTACTAAATGGAACGATTGCAATTTTAGGTGCTTGATCGGGCGCCTTGGCAATTTCTAAATGCAACTGCGCCGATGCGGTGGTTGAGATGACTTGTCCACAGACAGCCATGATTGCTAAAGCAATTAAACGTTTACGATTCATATTCATAGTGGTTATGTTCGCATCTTTAAAATAAGATTTTGGTGTCATGAGATGCTTTAACTGTAAAACATCTCAGGTTTAATAACTATTATTTTGCTGTAAATGTTGCACTGAAGCGTCTTGCTTCGCGGCGTGCGTCAGGGTCGCTTGGCATTGGGTAGGGGGCAGCTTTACGAATGGCGGCCTCTACACTTGCTTTTACATCAGGGTCGCTTGAATTGACGATTGCTGCAACCACTGAACCTGAGTCACTTAAAGTGACAGTAACACTGGCAGTTTTACCTGTTGTGCCTGAAGGAACATCCCAAGCACTCTTAATTTTGTTGGTAAAGTCTTTTTTCGCATTCGATGCCGTGCGTTTAATTTCAGCTTGTTTATTTGCAGCAGCCGCTTTTTTATCTGCATCGGCTTTGGCCTGTGCGTCAGCAGCGGCTTTGGCTTTTGCATCTGCAGCGGCTTTAGCTTTTGCTTCAGCAGCGGCTTTGGCTTTTGCATCTGCGGCAGCTTTAGCTTTTGCGTCAGCAGCGGCTTTAGTTTTTGCATCTGCGGCGGCTTTGGCTTTTGCGTCAGCAGCGGCTTTGGCTTTAGCATCTGCGGTAGCTTTATGCTTAGCATCTAAAGCGGCTTTTTGTTTCGCGTCTTTTTCAGCTTGCTGTTTTTGAGCCAGTGCTTTTGCATCCGCCGCAGCTTTGGCTTTTGCATCTGCTTCAGCCTTATGCTTAGCATCTAAAGCGGCTTTTTGCTTCGCATCTTTTTCCGCTTGCTGTTTTTGAGCCAGTGCTTTTGCATCCGCCGCAGCTTTGGCTTTTGCATCTGCTTCAGCCTTATGCTTAGCATCTAAAGCGGCTTTTTGTTTCGCGTCTTTTTCAGTTTGCTGTTTCTGAGCCAGTGCTTTTGCATCTGCGGCAGCTTTGGCTTTAGCATCTGCTTCAGCCTTATGTTTGGCATTTTCCGCCTCTTCAGCTTTATGCTTGGCTTCTAAAGCAGCTTTACGCTGTGCCTCTTTATCTGTGTGTTGCTTTTGGGCGAGTGCTAATGCATCTGCTGCGGCTTTGGCTTGTTGCAGTTGCTTTTCTTCAGCATATTTTTTTTGTTGCTGTAAAAGTGCCTGAGCTTGTGCTTGAGCGTTACTTGGTGTGTTTTCAACGGGTTCTGGCAGAGGTTCGGCAGCAGTTGCAGCAGGGGTATTGCTACTTGGTTCAGGATTTGGTGCGGCTGAATCTGTATGGTTAGTTAAGCTTTCAGGCGAAACAAGAAATGTTTTAATCTGTTTGGGTGGCTCGGGTGGTTTACTTAAGCCCAAATACAATAAAGCGACCACTGCAATGGTGTGTACCCCAAGGGTAAAACCGATTGCAATGGCTTTTTGTTTAAAAGGGGGGTGTTGGGTTTGACGTTTGTTCATAACAACCTACTTCACAGGTGCTGTGAGTAAACCAACTTGCGACAAACCTGCATCTTGTAAATTTGCCATCAGTGCCACAACATCGCCATAAGGGCGAGATTGATCACCATTCACCAATACATTCAATTGCTGATTGCGTTGTTCAGCATCTTGCTGTGCTTGGCTTAAAGTGGCTTTCAGTTCATCTAAACTGAGTGCCTGATCATTTTTTTGATCTTTATAGTCTAAATAATATTCGCCATCAGCTTTTAAAGACACAATGGCGGGTTTGTCTTTAGACTCAAATGGCGTGCTATTGGCTTTGGGTAAATCGACTTTAATGCTGCTGGTAATCATGGGTGCAGTAACCATAAAAATAACCAGAAGCACCAACATGACATCAATATAGGGCACGACATTCATGTCACTTTTTAGCGGTTTTTTAACTCGTGCAAATTTGCTAGAACGTCTTATCGGCATTATTCAGTGTCCTGTGTTGCCCCTAAAGATTGGCGTTGTAATAGCGCAATCATTTCTTCAGAGAATAATGCACGATCTGCGTAAATGGTTTCACTTTTTGAGGTAAAGTGGTTAAAAGCAAGTACCGCAGGAATAGCAGCAAATAAACCAATTGCCGTTGCAATCAGCGCTTCTGCAATACCGGGTGCAACGGTTGCTAAGGTGACTTGTTCAACAGCTGCAAGGCCAATAAAGGCATTCATAATGCCCCAAACTGTACCAAACAAACCAACATACGGCGCAACCGAACCAATGCTTGCCAGTGAACCTAAACCATGTTCCATATTCGATTGGTCGCGGCTTAAGCCAACACTTAAAATACGCTCGGTACCTTCAATGTTTTGCGCCAAAGTGGCATGGCGTTTTTTTAGTTTTAAAAATTCGCCTAAGCCATTATAGAAAATATCTTCAAGCCCAGAACGTTTTGAATTAAGCTGTGCATTGTTATACAGGGTGCTCAATTCTGCGCCAGACCAAAAGATTTTTTGAAAGTGTTCATCTTGTTTTTGGGCATTTTTAAAGCCTAAGTGCAACCTCGCAATTAAATACCAACTATATAAAGATGCGAGCAGTAACAGCAGCATGACCGTTTGAACGACAGGGCTTGCTTGCAAAATTAAATCGGAAATATGCAATGTTGAGGAAGTCACAGGATTTGCCATAGTAAAACGGTCACTTAGTTGGATTCTTGCTCCATTTGAGCATGGATCAGATGTTTTAAATATTCAGGTAAACGGCGTGGACGCATGTCTTTGCTTAAACACGCTAATTCCACCTCACCCGAAGCTAGCAAGATTTCATCACGATAAATTTCTTGTTGCAATAAAAAAGACGCAGTTTTACAAGAAATAACACGTGCAGTAACAGTAATCAGGTTATCCATTAAAATTGGACGGTGATATTTGATATCAATTTTATGCACGACAAAGTTGTAATCGGTTTGATGCCAATAATGATCTATGCCAGATGCACGTAGCCATTCAGTTCGGGTACGTTCCATATAACGAATATGATTGGCATGATACACAATGCCACCTGCATCGGTATCTTCAATATAAACGCGAATGTTGAACTCAAAACGATTAGCCATGAAAGTGTTCCATTATGATGATTCAGGAGGAGTCAATCCAAACTGCAAGTAGGATTGATTGGTGGCAATACGTCCGCGCGCAGTACGCATCACGTAGCCTTGTTGGATTAAATACGGTTCGATTACATCTTCTAGTGTGCCACTGTCTTCTGCCATGGCAGCAGCTAAGGCTTCAACGCCTGCTGGGCCACCATCAAAACGTTCGAGTAACATGCTTAAATACCGGCGGTCGAGTGTGTCTAAGCCGGCCTTATCGACATTAAGCATATCGAGTGCGCGTTGAGCCATTTCTTGAGTGACTTCACCCGTGCCTTTAACTTGGGCATAGTCACGCACACGACGTAAAAGGCGGTTGGCAATTCGTGGTGTACCACGCGAACGGCGGGCAATTTCCTGCGCACCTTGTTCGGTCATGGGTACATCCATTAAAAAGGCCGAACGGGCCACAATAGAGGTTAAATCTTCAACCGAGTAGAATTCTAAGCGTTGCACAATACCAAAACGGTCACGCAAAGGTGAGGTGAGTAAGCCTGCACGTGTTGTTGCGGCAACTAAGGTAAATGGCGGTAAATCGAGTTTGATTGAACGAGCAGCAGGGCCTTCACCAATCATAATATCCAGTTGGTAATCTTCCATGGCTGGATATAAAATTTCTTCAATGACTGGCGAAAGTCGATGAATTTCATCAATAAATAAAACATCGCCTTCTTCAAGATTGGTCAGCAGTGCGGCTAAATCGCCCGCGCGTTCAAGCACAGGCCCTGAAGTTGATTTTAAATTGCCACCCATTTCGCGGGCAATAATATTGGCTAAAGTGGTTTTACCTAAACCCGGCGGACCAAAAATTAAGGTGTGGTCAAGTGCTTCGCCGCGCCCACGTGCCGCCCCAATAAAAATCTCCATTTGTTCACGGACCACGGGTTGTCCGACATAATCTGCCAAAGTTGTCGGGCGAATGGCGCGATCTATTTGATCTTCAGGTTTTTCTGAACCACTAATAATTCGATCTTGCATGGGCTTATTTCATCATCGATTTAAGGGCAGCACGAATTAAATCGGCAACGTCAGTAAATTGGTCTTTAACTGCAGCAATGGCTTTTTGTGCTTCTAAAGGTTTGTATCCTAAAGATTGTAATGCCGCCTCCGCTTCAGCCACGGCAGAATTTACGCTAAGTCGCTGAGTTGTGGTGGCATTTGCTGTGCTTGCACCTGCGCTTAAGTGTTTAATGCGGTCGCGTAATTCAATTAGTAAACGCTCGGCGGTTTTTTTGCCTACACCCGGAATTTTAACCAAAGTATTTACATCATCATGTTCGATGGTTTGAATTAACAGGTCTACACTGAGTGTAGATAAAATACCCAAAGCCATTTTAGGTCCAACCCCATTCACTTTAAGCAATGTTCTAAACAGCGTTTTTTCTTTGCTGTCGCTAAAGCCATACAGTTGTTGTGCATCTTCACGGACAGCCAAGTGTGTCCATAGTGTCACTTTTTGGCCCTTTTGTAATTGGCAAAATGTTGAAAGTGGTGTGTCGATTTCATAACCCACGCCATTAACATTGAGTAAAACGGTTGGGGCTTCTAGCGCAAAAACTTCGCCAATTAAACAACCAATCATGTGAGTTTCCTAATTAAAAAATACTGGTGCGATGACCTTGTAATACTTGAGCTAAGTCGTAGGCTTGATGGTCTGAGAATTTACTAATAATGTCGAGTGCTTGCATAATATTTTGGTAGTGATTGCCTTCGAAATGTGCACCAAATTGATTAAACAGCATCTTTAAGCTTTGTTCTTTAAAACTTAAGGTTTTATTTGGTACAGTCAGTGGCATAAATTCATCTAAAATATATTGCAAACTCATGTGGCCAATTACTTCAAGTTCTAATTTTTGCTTATGACTAAAAATCTTTTGTCGGGTTAATGCTTTCGCAGCTTCTATACCGATTGGAATATCTTTGGGGCAGTACTGCAATAAACTGCCTTCAAGTTGTCCCGACAATATTTCGACTTGGTGGCGCGCAAATGCGGTGGTGACTTCATCGACCAAGCGTTTCATGACACGACCACGTAGCGCGGCAATTTTTTGTTGCCAAGTGGTCCACGGTAATGATAATTCACTCGGAATGCCAAAATCGGCAATTAAGTTTAGAAAAATTGGCTCAACTTCTTCGTAGCTTAAAATATTTAAATTAATGCCATCTTCAAGATCAATCAGGGCATAGCAAATATCATCGGCGGCTTCGAGTAAATGGGTGAGAGGATGGCGACTATAATGATATTCACCCAGTTGGATTAAACCGAGTTGCTCGGCAATATTTTTAAGAATTTCTTTTTCGGTTTGATAACAGCCAAACTTTGCCCGATTGTGTGCCGGCTGATCGCCTTGTTCGGCAATGGTCTTTGACAACCACGGATATTTTAAATATGCACCGAGTGTGGCCGATGTTAAGCGCATGCCGCCCGCATTGGGGTGGTAATCTGTGCGGGTGAGTAAGCGCAGCCCTTGTGCATTGCCTTCAAATTGACGCACATCGGCTTGTTCCTCTTCGGTCAGTTCATCTAAAAAACCAGTGCTCGCTGCGCGGTCGAACCATTCACGAATAGAATATTCACCGGCATGTCCAAAGGGTGGATTGCCAATATCGTGTGCCAAACACGCCGCTTGAATAATGGCACCAACATCTGCAGGGGTAATCCACACAGGCAAGTCATCTTTAATTTTTTCGGCTGCCATCATACCTAAAGATCGACCAATACACGACACCTCAAGCGAGTGCGTAAGCCGTGTATGCACGCCATCATTTTGGGTCAGTGGATGGACTTGGGTTTTGCGGTTGAGTTGTCTAAAACTTTGAGAAAAAATAATTCGGTCATAATCTTTATGGAAAGGACTGCGTCCAAGTTCATTACTGGTTTTTTTTGTGCCTAAACGAACCGCCGAGAGCAGTTCTAACCAACGCATTTGTTTCATTAATTGTATGAACTTCCTCTATAAAAATACATCATGCCAAAAAAGTACCCTAGACTCCAGTCTACAGCGTCAAGCCTTGTCGTGATGGCTGTATGTGTTTATGAATCTTTAATATGTCATGGCAATGACAAAATGAACCAATGAGCTAGATTTAATGTTTGAATTTATACAAAAAACTACATGCAGCGTCAGAAAAATATAGCTTTTTTGCCTTAGATGATAAAAACGGGAAGCAACACAGAAATATTTTTTGTATCAGATCGTTTAGGCTGAAATTCAACCTAAGATAACTATTTAAATTTTAGATAAAAAATAAAGCGTCATCATCTTAATTTTTAGCATTGTTTTCATGCTTCATGCTAGCTCAAATTGTAAAATCAAAGTAGAATGTCGGCTCTCTATCAAGTCACATGGCGGCGACGTCCTTTCAGGCGAGCCCGTGGAGCCAAAATCAGCATGTTTATCGTGGCCGGTGCCTCAGCGCATTCTTCTTTTAAGAAAACTCAACTATTATCACGTTTATCGTCAATTAGTTCTGTTCAATCTTTTGATAGCCAGTGGGTTTATCTGTTTGATCAAGCGCTCAGCGAGCAGCAGCATCAATCAGCTTTACAACTGCTGAATGATGGTGAAAGCTTTAGCTTGCGTCAGGCGGCAGAGGATGAAGTCCAAATTCTTGTCACACCACGTTTAGGAACCATTTCCCCGTGGTCGTCGAAAGCAACCGATATTTTTAAAAACTGTAATACCCCGATCCACCGCTTGGAACGGGGTATTTTGTTTACGCTTAAAGGAATTTCAGACGTTTCAGATGCCTTGAAATTGGCACTGCACGACCGTATGACTGAAAGCGTATTTGCACAAATTGATGATGCTCAAGCTTTGTTTGTAGAAACAGCACCAAAACCATTAAATTCAATTGATGTGTTAGGTCAAGGCAAAGATGCGTTAGTAAAAGCCAACCAAGAATTTGGTTTTGCTTTGTCTGATGAAGAAATTGATTATTTAACTGCAGCATTTATTAAATTAGAGCGTAATCCAAACGACATCGAATTGATGATGTTTGCACAAGCCAACTCTGAACATTGCCGTCATAAAATCTTTAATGCTGAATGGACCATTGACGGCGAAAAACAGCCGTTATCATTGTTCCAAATGATTAAAAATACCTATAAACAATCACCTGCGGATGTATTGTCAGCTTATAAAGACAATGCCTCGGTGATTGTCGGTTACGACACCATGCGTTTTTATCCAAAAGCAGATGATCAAGGTCATTTTGTTTATAAATATAAGAGCCAAGCTGCACATATTTTAATGAAGGTGGAAACCCATAACCATCCAACCGCAATTGCGCCATTTGCAGGTGCAGCGACTGGTTCAGGCGGTGAAATCCGTGATGAAGGGGCAACAGGCCGTGGTGGTAAGCCAAAAGCAGGTTTAACCGGCTTTACCGTTTCAAACTTGAATATTCCGGGCTTTGAACAGCCGTGGGAAGATCAATACGGCAAGCCTTCACGTATGGCATCGCCATTACAAATTATGATTGAAGGCCCATTGGGTGGCGCGGCGTTTAACAACGAATTTGGTCGTCCTGCCTTAAATGGTTACTTCCGTACTTTCGAACAAAACGTCAATGGTGAAGTAAAAGGTTTCCATAAGCCAATTATGATTGCCGGCGGTTACGGGAACATTCGCCCAGACCATGTCGAAAAAGACCCAATCCAGCCGGGTGATTTGCTGATTGTATTGGGCGGCCCAGCTATGTTGATTGGTTTGGGTGGTGGTGCAGCATCTTCAGTTGATAGCGGTACCATGGGTGAAAGCTTAGACTTTGCTTCGGTACAACGTGAAAATCCAGAAATGGAACGCCGTTGCCAAGAAGTGATTGATACGTGCTGGCGCATGGAAGACAACAACCCGATTGTGTCTGTGCATGACGTAGGTGCAGGTGGTGTCTCGAATGCAATGCCTGAGTTAGTGAATGATCACGAATTGGGTGCAGTGCTCAATTTACGTAAAATTCCATCGCTTGAACCGGGCATGAGCCCAATGGAAATTTGGTCGAACGAAGCGCAAGAGCGTTATGTGTTGGCCATTCATCCTGAATCTTTAGAATTGTTCGAATCAATTTGTGCGCGTGAACGTTGTCCGTTTGCGGTACTTGGCGAAGCAACTGAGGCACGTCATTTAACCGTAGAAGACCCATTGTTTGAAAACAATGCGGTGGATATGCCAATGCAAGTGATGTTAGGTGGTACTCCACGTATGCAACGCTCGTACGAAAGCACTGAACGTCAAGGCACTGACTTTGACGTTGCGGCCATTGATTTAAAAGACGCGATTTTCCGTGTACTTAAAAATCCAACGGTTGCTTCTAAGTCATTCTTAATCACTATTGGTGACCGCTCAATTACCGGTATGGTTGCACGTGACCAAATGGTCGGTCGTTGGCAAGTGCCTGTGGCGGATGCTGCGGTAACAACTACCAGTTTACAAGGCTTTACTGGTGAAGCAATGGCAATGGGTGAACGTCCACCTGTGGCATTGCTAAATCCTGCTGCATCGGCACGTTTGGCGGTTGCAGAAGCATTAACCAATATTGCATCGGCAAATATTGAACAATTGGGCGATATTAAATTATCGGCTAACTGGATGGCGGCTGCCGGTCAAAAAGGTGAAGATCAAGCCTTGTTTGAAGCTGTGCGTACCATTGGTATGGAAATTTGCCCTGCGCTTGATATTGCCATTCCTGTAGGTAAAGACTCATTGTCAATGCGTACCACATGGAATGACCAAGGCGAAGATAAGTCGGTAACATCACCAATGTCGCTGATTATTACCGCATTTGCACCTGTGAATGACGTGCGTAAAACTTTAACGCCTGAGCTTAAAGCTGGTGATGAATCTGTCCTTGTGCGGATTGATTTATCTAAAGGTCAGTTCCGCTTAGGTGCGTCAATTTTAGCGCAAGTCTATAAAGCACTTGGCACAACTGCACCAGATGTTGACAGTTTTGATGATGTCAAAGCCTTCTTCGCTTTAGTACAGGATTGGAATAATCGTGGCTTAATCCAAGCCTACCACGACATTGGTGATGGTGGCCTATTGGCAACCGTTGCAGAAATGATGTTTGCATCACGCTTAGGTGTTGCGCTTGAATCACAAAGCATTGAAAGCTTATTTGCAGAAGAAATTGGCGCAGTGCTACAAATTAAAGCAGCAGATTGGGCGAATTTACAAGCTGAAATTGCAGCATCAAGTTTAAAAGATGCAATTACAGTTGTGGGTCAAGTCAACAATAGCGACCGTTTAAATGTGAATGGTTTAGAGTTAACACGCGTTGAATTACAACAAGCATGGGCAGAAGTGTCGCATCAAATTCAACGTTTACGTGACAACTCTGAAACGGCTGACCAAGAATTTGCCTTAATTTCGGATACAAATCATCAAGGTTTAATTGCAAAACCAACCTTCGATTTAAATGAAGCCATTGAAGCACCGTTCTTGAACTTGCGCCGTCCTAACATGGCAATTTTACGTGAACAAGGCGTGAATGGTCATATTGAAATGGCAGCTGCATTCGACAAAGCCGGCTTTAATACCATTGATGTGCACATGAGCGATTTACTTGCAGGACGTATCGGTCTTGATGAGTTTGAAGGCTTGGTGGCATGTGGCGGCTTCTCTTACGGTGACGTATTAGGCGCTGGTGGTGGTTGGGCGAAATCTGTATTGTTCAATGGCAAATTACGCGACCAATTCGAAACCTTCTTTAACCGCGACAATACTTTCAGTTTAGGTATTTGTAATGGTTGCCAAATGTTGTCACAACTTGCGCCATTAATTCCGGGTGCTGAGCATTGGGGACGTTTCCATTGTAATACTTCAGAAGTATTTGAAGCACGTACTGTGAACGTACGAGTAGAAAAATCAAAATCTGTATTATTACAAGATATGGAAGGTTCAATTTTACCAATTGCTGTTGCGCATGGTGAAGGTCGCTTAGTTGCATCGGCTGAACAGCTTGCAAGCTTGAATAGCAATGACCAAGTGGTGTTGCGTTATGTGGATAGCCAAGGCAATCCAACACAACATTACCCACTGAATCCAAATGGTTCACCTGAAGCAATTACAGGTTTAACTTCTGAAGATGGTCGTGCAACAGTCATGATGCCACACCCTGAACGTACCTTCCGTGCTTTACAGCATTCTTGGAAGCCTGAAGATTGGCAAGAAGATGGTGCTTGGTTACGTATGTTCCGTAATGCACGTCAGTTTATTGGTTAATCAAAATTTTGATGTATAAGAATGCCACCTTCGGGTGGCGTTTTTATTAGATATATTTGGTAATATAAAAATGTGATTCGAGTTAATCATCTTAAGTAACTAAAAATTGTTATTTATTGAATGTTCTTTTGATTGTCACTGACTATGTGATAGTAAATCATGTAATATTAATTATTTAGTTATGAGTGGCAACTAATGATAAAAAATATATTGGGTATTTCTATTTGCATGACATTTTTACTAACAGGATGTATGACGACAACTAAGGTTAAGCCTGTAAATAAAGATCTATTACAACGTAGTGATGCTGTATGTGTGGAGCAAAATAATAGTGTATTCCATGGTGCTTTGATTCAATCTGCTCTAGTTGAGGCATTTTCAAAGCAAAATATTAAGACAAAAACTATATCAAGAGATAATATTCAAAGTTCGGAATGTGAATATAGGGTAACTTATGTTGCTCGTCGATCTTTTGGAGCTGGTGTATATATTTCAAATATAGAGTTAAATTTATTTGATAGAAATAGAAACTATATTGGCAATGCAAAATGGAAAATTAATAGTAGCCTATCTCCTGATAGATTTAAGGATCTTCAAGAAAACGTTGATGAGATCGTTGATAAATTATTGAATTAATACTTCGCAGCTTTATATGGAAAAATAATGCTCAAACTGATCTACTATGTTCCTGAATCTCACCTAGAAAGTACCAAAGCTGCTATTTTTGCAGCCGGTGCAGGTGGTATTGGCAATTACGAGCATTGTGCATGGCAAGTCAAAGGAATGGGACAATTCAAACCAATTCATGGTGCAACTCCATTTTTAGGGCAGCTAGACCAACTAGAACAGGTTGAAGAATGGCGCGTGGAAACCATTATAGATGAAGCCCATGCGAAGCAAGTCGCACAGACGCTTAAAGCAAGCCATCCATATGAAGAGCCTGCTTTTGAGTTCTTACAGATTTTAAGCTTTGACTAAAACTGCGTTAAATCTTTTGAATAAATAGATTACGGTCAAAACGTAATTGTGGCCAAAAGACACCATCTTCAGCACGTTCGCCTGCGGCAATCACCATAACAGGGTATTCTTCACTGTTTAGCTTTAAAATTTTGCGCACATGCGATTCATCAAAACCTTCCATCATGCAACTGTCAAAGCCATAAGCACGAAGTGCCAAAACTAAATTTTCACAGGCTAAAGCAGTGCTTTTAACCGCCCATAATTTACGGTCTGCAGGGCTAAAGGCGGTAATGGGTAACGGGGTAAATTTACTTGCAATGCCATAAGCCAGTTTTTTTGCATGTCCAATACTATTGAGTAGGCCTGTTTTGTAATTTAAGCCAATTAAACGATAGTAACTTTTAACCGCTTTAGGAACTTTAGGTAAGGTAAATTGGCGAATATTTTCTGCAGCCAGTTCATCAATACGGTCTGTTCGGGCCACACAAACAATGAGCTCTGCGGCGGTACGTGCTGCAAGTTGTCCCATACAGGCTTTGACTAAGGCTTGTTTCGGTGCTTCAGATTGCACCACATAAAACATCCACGGTTGTAAGTTGGAAGAATTTGGCGCAAGTAGGGCAAGGTCTAGGCAGTCTTGTAAGATTTCATCTGGAATTTGGGTTTGCGTAAATTTACGTACCGAACGGCGACTTTGAACCACTTGCTTAAACGCATCGGCATCGGTTATTGCTGCAGCTTCAAAATAGCGTGGTTTTTCTTGCTTTTCGTGTGTCATGATGGATTGCCAAACATTGAGTATGATTTAGCTTAGCATTGATAAAATAAAAAAGGGAAGGCTATAAATGAAACAGACATCACGGTGAATGTCTGTTTTTTAATTGAATTAGTTAAATTGAGAAAAATCAGGATTACGTTTTTCTAAAAAGGCTTGCACGGCTTCTTTGAGTTCTGGCGATTTAACCCGATCCATAAAGATTTCAGCTTCAATATCAATATGTTCTAAAATACTGGCAACATCTTTTTTCATTAAAGCTTTGCTCAGTTTTAACGATGCAATCGGCAATTGTGCCAATTTTTGTGCTGTGGTTTCTGCATAACCGTAGGCATTTTTATCGCCCAATGCCATTAAATGATAAGGCGCACGGACGTTATCTTCAGCAAAGACTTGGTTAATTAAGCCGTATTTTTCAGCAGTATGTGCATCAAATTTTTCTGCAGTTAAGAGTAATTCTGCTGCACGGTGATAACCTAATTGTTCAACCAATAGTTTACCTGCAGCACCTTCTGGAGAAAGCCCTAAGCTGACAAATGGCAGTTGGAAAACAGCCGATTCATCGGCATAGGCCAAATCTGCATGCAGTAATAACGTTACACCAATACCAATTGCAACACCTTTGACAGCCACAATAAATGGTTTTGAAAAACGCGCCACGGCTTTAAGTAATACAAACGGAGGTTCATCACCTGCAAGGCCTTCAAGTGGTTTTTCTATCGACTGTAAAAAATCCTGCATGTCGTTGCCTGCGGTAAAATCTTGTTCTGCACCGCGCAAAATAATCACCCGAACGTCGTCACTGGCATCGGCGTCATCTATGGCTTTGGCAATCCATAAGTACAGTTCTTTATACAGTGCATTTTTGGTAGAAGGGCGATTAATTGCCAGTGTTAACACGCCTTTGTCTAAGCTGGCAATCAGGTGCTCGTGCGGCTGATCAATGCATTGAAGTGTTGTCATATCTGTTCCTTTTACATATAGTCCGTGATTTTCAGGCTTTAAATTGTTATGCTCTTGAATCTATTTTTTCTCATGTTGACCACCAAACTATGACGGCTGTCATGGAATATCCTTATGTATCATTTTGATTATGTTGTTTTCATTGGTCGTTTTCAACCATTTCATTTAGCGCATCTGCAAACAATTCAAATTGCTCTAACAAAAAGTGAAAAAGTAATTGTAGGATTAGGCTCGGCACAGCCTGAACGCACGCTTAAAAATCCATTTATTGTGGCAGAACGTGAGCAAATGATTTTAAGCAATTTCAGCCTTGAAGATCAGGCACGAATTGAATTTGTACATATTATTGATGTTTATGACGATAAAAAATGGGTTGCTTTAGTCAAGCAGGTGGTACAAGAAAAAGTTGTGCAGGGCAGTCAAGTTGGACTGATTGGTCATTTTAAGGATGACTCGTCTTATTATTTATCTTTGTTTCCGACATGGCAGTTAATTGAATTAGACAGTTTGCAAAATTCAATCTCTGCAACACCTATCCGCGAAGCATTTTATCAAGGTGACATCCAAACTCAATTTTTACCACAAGGCACCATTGAGTTTTTAAAGAATTTTCAAAGAACCCCGATTTATCAACAATTACAACAACAGTTTTTAATTAAGCAACCTTCTTAAATGGTTGTTCAAGTTTAAACAGATAAAAGCCTCCAACATTTAGACAAAATGCTGGAGGCTTTTTTTATGCAGCTGTATTTTGTAATGCTTTTAAGTCAGCTAAAACTTGTTCTGCATGCTCCGCAGCTTTAACCTTACGATATTCTTTAACCAATTTGCCTTGGTGAAAAATAAAAGTTGAGCGTTCAATGCCAAAAACTTTTTTGCCGTACATATTTTTTTCTTTAATGACGTCAAACAGTTGGCATAATACTTCTTCTTTATCGCTAATTAGTTCAATGCTTAAATTTTGTTTGGCGGTAAAGTTTTGATGTGCTTTAACTGAGTCGCGCGACACCCCAATAATTTGTGTATTTAAATCTGCAAATTGCGCATTTAAGCCGCTAAAATCAACCGCTTGTACGGTACAACCGGGTGTTGAATCCTTAGGATAAAAATAAATAATTAACCAAGGAGTATCGATCTGACTTAAATTGATTTCGCCAGAGGTTGTTGGAAAAGAATGATTTGGAAGTTGAATCGGTTGCATGGCGACCTCGTATACAAATAAAAAACTAGCCACATAATGTGGCTAGTTAGATTTTAAACAGCAAACCAAAGCAAGCCTAAGTGCTTATTTTTTTGGTTGAGCCTGTGCATTTTTCATGGCTTCTTCAGTTAAGCTTTTTAATTTAGTGGTTAACTGAGGGCCAAAACAGGTTTGAATGGCTTTATTTTGTTGTTGAACAAAAGGCAGTGTGCTTGGGCTTTTCTTTTGGTTTACGGTACTAACAATTTGCCATTCTTGAGCTTTGGTTAAACGACCTTCAGCATCAACTTGGCAAGTACAGAATTTGTCTGCTTCAGCCGCTGTTAATTTACCGCCTTTGCTTGCACCTTCTTTACAGTTACTAATTAAAGTACCGCGAACATCAGCACTTTTTGATGGATCTTGTGCTGCATGTGAAGCAGTTGCAGTGAAAGCGACTGCGCTAAAAACAGTAGAAAGAACAAGTTTAGAGTTTAGGAATTTCATAGTAATTTACCTTTTATTGCGGTATGTAGCGTGTCGGGTCTGCAACTTCTGCTTGCGCAAAACCTTCTTTACGTAAACGACAGCTGTCGCATTTTCCACACGCACGTCCTTGGTCATCTGCTTGGTAACAAGAGACTGTTTGAGAGTAGTCTACACCATGTTCTAGCCCAAGTCGTATTATATTCCCTTTGGATAAATGTAACAGAGGTGTTTCAATTCTTAGTGGTTTTCCTTCAACACCAGCTTTAGTTGCCAAACTTGCAAGGTTGGCAAAGGCATCAATAAATGCAGGACGGCAGTCTGGGTAACCCGAATAATCGACCGCATTCACGCCAATCACAATTGCTTCAGCCGAGAAAACTTCTGCTGCGGCCAATGCATAAGATAAGAAGATGGTATTACGTGCCGGCACATAAGTGACTGGAATGCCATCTTGGGCTTGTTCAGGTACCGCAATATTATGGTCGGTAAGGGCTGAACCACCTAAATTGGCTAAATCGATATTAATGACGCGATGTTCAACACCCGCGCGCTGTGCTAACGCTTTTGCAGCATCTAGCTCGGTGGTTGAGCGTTGACCATACATAAAACTTAAGGCGATACATTCATAATTTGCCTGTGCCCAAGCCAAACATGTTGTTGAGTCTAAACCACCTGAAAGTAATACAATCGCACGAGGGCGCATCTTCATCTCCAAACTATTTAATTGATTAGCGGCCGGTTTCATCTTGCCATAAAATTTTATGTAACTGTAACTGAAAACGGACGGGTAAATGATCTTCTAAAATCCATTGTGCCAAGTCACGGGCAAAGTCGGGTAGGCGAGCATTGCCTTTTTCTACGGCAAAAGCAGGTGAGAACCAAACGGTACTGACTTTTTTATCCAGTTGATAGGTTTTAAGTTGCTGCTTTGACCATTCGTAATCGGCGCGGTCACAAATCACAAATTTGATTTGATCGTGCTCTGTCAGTAAATCTAAATTACTCATTAAGTTGCGTGCCGATTCGCCCGAAGCAGGAGTTTTTAAATCTAACACTTTAGACACGCGTGGATGAACTTTTGAGACATCTAAAGCGCCACTGGTTTCTAAAGAAACTTCAAAGCCTTGTTCACACAGTTGATTTAACAAGTGAATACAGTTGGGCTGTGCTAAAGGTTCGCCGCCCGTAACACAAATATACGGGGTATTATAACTTTTTGCTGTTGCAATAATCTCGTCTAATGACTGGCGTGCGCCGCCTTCAAAAGAATAGGTTGTGTCACAATAATGGCAACGTAAAGGGCAACCCGTTAAACGGATAAAAACTGTTGGTAAGCCCGCCGTATTGGCTTCTCCTTGTAAAGAATAAAAAATTTCCGTGATACGTAATCCCGCAGCAGGGTCGGTAACAGGAATGGCCAAAGAGCGAATCGGGGAACTCATAGTTTAATAACCGCAGTATGTTAAAAAGAAAAATCTCTACGACCGTCAATGATCGTAGAGACGAAGAACGACTGACGTCACAAAGGAACCAAATATGTTCCTTTGGCGCTTAATTAGTCGTCACGAAGTAATTCGTTAAGGCTTGTTTTTGCGCGAGTTTTAGCATCAACTTTCTTCACGATAATGGCAGCATACAAGCTGTATGTACCACATTTAGAAGGTAAGCTGCCTGAAACAACCACAGAGCCTGCAGGCACGCGACCATAATGTACTTCGCCTGTTTCACGATCAAAAATTTTGGTTGATTGACCGATGTAAACGCCCATTGAAATGACTGAACCTTCTTCAACAATCACGCCTTCAACAATTTCAGAACGTGCGCCAATGAAGCAGTTATCTTCAATAATCGTTGGACCAGCTTGTAGTGGCTCTAATACGCCGCCAATGCCAACACCGCCAGACAAGTGAACGTTTTTACCAATTTGCGCACATGAACCTACAGTTGCCCATGTGTCAACCATTGTGCCTTCATCAACATACGCACCGATGTTGACATAAGATGGCATAAGCACCACATTTTTCGCTTGGAAGCTACCACGACGTGCAACCGCAGGCGGTACAACACGAACACCAGCTTCTTTAAATTGCGCTTCAGTCCAGTCGCTGAACTTGGTGTCGACTTTGTCATAAAAACGTAAGTCGCCTGCTTCAATGGCTTTGTTGTCATTGAGTTTAAACGATAACAAGACCGCTTTTTTCAACCATTGATGAACTACCCATTCACCGTCAATTTTTTCAGCCACACGAAGTGAACCGTTGTCTAAACCTTGAAGTGCTTGTTCAACAGCGGCACGTACTTCTGCTGGGCAATCTGCTGCGGTAAAGTTAGCACGGTTTTCAAAGGCTTGCTCAATGATTGTTGAAAGCTCAGACATTTGCTTTTCCCAAAGTCAATTCAAAAAATTGTGCTAATTTTACACGAAAAAAAGCGCTTATGGCTTTGAAAATTGCGAAAAGTTGCCAATTCTTTGCTCATCAGAGAACAAAACAATCTATTTGTAATGAATGCGTATCTTAATTTAGCGACACAAAACACATTTTTAATTTAAGTTTCTGTTTTTTATTTGGATTGTGAAAAATTAAATTTATTTAACAGATAAGAAAGTTAGCATACGCTCACAAAAAACGTATTAATTTCACCTGAAATTGCTAAGCAATGTTAAATTTCAGCCAGTTATGATGAAAGCTGTCTTAAGGAATGCATGATTTTAAATCAAACCATGCACAATGAAATCCTTCAGCTTGAATCCTTCTAAGGAGAACCAGATGTATAAAATTCGAAAATTATTAATTTGTTCTGCATTTGCAACTGTTGCTGGCTATGCAATGGCAGATGAACAGGTGATTAAAGAGCCAGGCAATACCTATAAAACCTATTTGCCAAGCTCTGTTCGAGCAGAAGGGGGAACAACGGGTTATGGCGGTGCTTTCACTTGGGATGTTAATCCGATTGTTGGTGTAACGCTGGGTTATAACGGCGGTAATGTATCTTGGTCAGACAATCTTAAAGTCAACGGCTCTAAGTATGACCTAGATATGAACAACAACAATGTTTATTTAAATGCTGAAATTCATCCTTGGGGCAATAGCCAAGGTATGTGGGCGAAATCTGCCTATGTTGCGGCAGGTGCGGCGTATTTAGATAACGATTACGATATTACACGTAATGTAAGCAATGGTCGTAATTTTAGTGTGAATAACACCGATTTTAATGCCACATCCGACGTTAAAATGAATGGTAAATTGAGTTATAAAAATGACATTGCGCCGTATGTTGGTTTAGGTTTGCGTCCAATGTTTAGCGACCATTGGGGCATGTTTAGTGAAGTCGGTGCGTACTATGTGGGTAATCCAAGTGTAAATTTAAATAGTACAGGTACGGCAACTAATGGCAACGGCGTAAATCTTAACGATGCTGTTGCAGCAGAAGAAAATAAAATCGCAAGCAGCGAAAAATACAAATGGATGCCTTCTGCCAAAGTGGGTGTGGTGTATAAATTCTAATTTTAAAAGTAATGCATAAAAAAACGAGCCGCGGCTCGTTTTTTTTATTGGGTGGATTCAAATAACTGGTATTTAGCGTAATTTAGACAACCAATTCCCCAAAGTTTGCACAATTTGCACCAAAATAATTAACACAATGACAGTTAAAATAATCGCGCTATTGTCAAAACGTTGGTAGCCATAAGAAATAGCCAAGTCACCAATCCCGCCTGCGCCTACAGCACCCGCCATTGCGGTGGCACCAATTAAGCTAATGGTAGCTGTGGTCATGTTTAAAATGAGTGAACTACGCGCTTCAGGTACAATAAACTTAAAAATAATTTGTGCTGGAGATGCCCCCATAGCTTGGGCTGTTTCAATAATCCCTGCATTCACTTCTAGCAATGACGTTTCAATTAAACGTCCCATATATGGGCCAACATAAATGGTGAGCGGAACAATCGCCGCCCATGTGCCAATGGATGAACCAACCAACCATTGTGTAAATGGAATTAAAGCAATAAGTAAAATAATAAAAGGTAACGAGCGAAGCGCATTCACAATCGGATTGAGCAGATGGTAAATGGCGCGGTTTGGTAAAATACCTTCTGGGCGGGTAACCAATAAGGTTATGCCTTGAAGGAGTCCCCAAATACCACCAAAGATGAAAGAGAAGAATACCATTTGAAAGGTTTCTTGCATGGCATCGACAAATTGGTCAATGCCTAATGAACTGTGCCAAAACGGTTGTGTCAAAATGGTTAAGCAATGAATAATTAAATCTCTCATGCCAATACTCCTTCTTGACGCACATCCACCCCTTGCTGTTTTAGATAGTCAATGGCTTGCTGTAGTGTGCTTGTATCGCCCAAAAGTTGGACAAACATTTGACCAATAACGGTGCCATTAATTTCAGTCATGTTGGCAAATAAAATATTTAAGCTTAAATCGTATTTTTTAATCATGCTTTGAATGACGGTTTCTTGCGCGGTTTCACCTAAAAATTGCAAACAATAAATACTATTTTCCAGTGGATGTTCAAGTCGGTTCAAAATATTGCGTGGTAATTGTTGTTGCAATACTGTTTGAATGAAATTTTTGGTGGTTGGGTGCTGTGGGCGACTAAAAATTTCAATGGTTGAACCTTGTTCAATTACTTTACCCGCTTCCATAACCGCAACATAATCACACACGCGTTCAATCACATCCATTTCGTGGGTGACCATCACAATGGTAATGCCCTGTTCGCGATTAATTTTTTTCAGCAATTCCAGTACAGATTTAGTGGTTTGCGGGTCAAGTGCAGAGGTCGCTTCATCACAAAGTAAGATTTTAGGATGATTGGCTAGCGCACGCGCGATACCCACACGTTGTTTTTGACCACCAGAAAGTTCGTCTGGATAAGCATTTTTTTTATGCGCAAGATCAATGAAACTGAGTAATTCATTTAAACGTGCTTGGCGTTTTTCTTTGCTTAAACCGACAAGCTGCATTGGCATTTCAATATTTTCAGCCACAGTTTTGGTTTCAAGCAAATTAAAATGCTGAAAAATCATGCCAATATTGGTACGTTCTTGCCGTAAGGTACGTGCATCTAATGCAGTAAAGTCTTTTTGATGAATAATGACTTGGCCTTCATTTGGTCGCTCAAGTAAATTAATCAAACGAATCAGGGTACTTTTACCTGCACCACTATAGCCAATAATGCCAAAGATACTGCCTTCAGGAATCTCAAGGTTGATTTGATCGAGCGCCCGAATGGTTTGGCCTTTGAGCTGATAGTGTTTGGAGATGTTTTTAAATTGGATCATACGGTCGGAAACTATTCTAAAAAGAAAAACAGGCAAAGAAACTTTGCCTGTTCATTCACATCTATTTGACTTACTTGGTTTCAGTAAAATAGCTGACAGGTTTGTTTACATCAATTTTAGTACCACCGAATTTTTCATCAATGAATTTTTTCACTGCTGCGGTATGGTACAACGCGCCTAATTTTTGCAAGATCGGGTCGTTTTCACGGCCAGCTGTGGTCGCGATTAGATTGACATAAAGTTTAGTTGATTGGTCAATTGGCTCGTAGAATAACGCATCTTTCAATACATTTAAACCACCTTCCATCGCTAAAGTATTGCCGAGCACAATTGCGTCAACATCACTTTTTACGCGTACCGCAGTTGCCATTGGAATTGGTTTAAGCTGCAATTGCTTTGGATTCGCCGTAACGTCTTTGACTGTCCCTTGAATTGGGTTGAAGTCTGCTTTGAGCTTAATTAAGCCTGCAGTTTGTAATAAAGACAATGCACGCGCTTCATTGGCTGTATCGTTTGGAATAGCAATGGTTGCATTGGCAGGGAATTGGTCAATTTTTTTGTATTTGCTTGAGTAAATACCCATTGGTTCAATATAGGTAGTTGAAACAGGCGCAACTTTGGCAATTTTGCTGGCTGTATTATAAGCAACCATGTAGTTGTACGATTGGAATGCGTTCGCATCGACTTCTTTGTTCGCCGTTGCGGTGTTCATTGCCACATAGTCGGTGAAGTTTTTCACTTCAAGCTCAATACCTGCTTGTTTGGTTTCAGGTAACGTTGCAATAAATTTCCAAACATCGGTATCTGAACCAGTCGATGCCAAAACAATTTTTTGTAATTGACCATCAGATGATTTTTGTTCTGTACTTGCAGATTCTTGTTTGCTACAACCTGCTGCAAGTAAAACACTTGCACCTAATACAACACTCAATACTTGTTTCATGAGCTAAAATTCCTACCTAAAATAATATGGCTCTAAAATATATGCAGAGCAGAGAATCAAAACATGATGAAATCGGAATCACATCAAAACAAAGAGCAAAGCAGCATCTAGATTTTATAAAAGAAGGGCATCACTCTTACCAAATACGAAAATTACTGCACTATCATCAAAAGTATTTGACATAAATGCAAACTAAATTGGTGCATAGGTTGTATTTTATTATAGCAATAAAACCGTGCTGAATTTTAGTTGATGTATTGGTGTTAAATATGACTTGAGTTATGACAACACAATTTCATACAGGTGTTAATGTAAGTAATTGGAATTATAAAGTTTTATTGATATAAGTCAAAACAATAAAAATCACAATGTATATGAGAAATAATGAATTAGATTTTTTGTATAAAAAAATGCATGCCGAAGCATGCATTTTTTTAGTGCAATTAATGTGCAAGTGCAGTTAGGCTTTTTCACGCGCAATGGCACGGTAACCAATATCTGAACGATATTGCATGCCCGTAAAGTTCACTTGGCCACAGACTTCTAAAGCATTAATTTGTGCTTCGAGTACGCTGTCGCCTAGTGCGGTTACGCACAGTACACGCCCACCTGAAGTGATGACATGACCATCTTCAGACATTGCTGTGCCAGCATGGAAAATTTTTGTGCCTTCCGGAGATTGACCTAAACCAGAAATGACATCGCCTTTACGCACAGTTTCTGGATAACCTTCTGCTGCAAGCACAATACCAATCGATTTACGTGCGTCCCACTCAGCTTCAGCAGGTAAATTGCCTTCAATGCCGGCTTCGACCAATTCAACCAATGACGACTGCAAACGCATCATAATTGGCTGGGTTTCTGGGTCGCCAAAACGGCAGTTAAACTCAATGACACGTGGCTGACCTTGTTCATCAATCATCAAACCGGCATATAAGAAGCCTGTATAAACGTGGCCATCGGCGGCCATACCTTCAACGGTTGGACGCATCACTTCATTCATGGCGCGCTCAAAGACGTCTGCTGTAACCACAGGCGCAGGAGAATATGCCCCCATACCACCGGTATTTGGGCCTTGATCGCCCTCAAAAATACGTTTGTGGTCTTGCGATGTAGCCATTGGTAAAATGTTTTTACCATCAATCATGCAAATGAACGAGGCTTCTTCACCAGCAAGGAATTGCTCAATCACCACGCGTGAGCCTGCATCACCAAATTTGTTGCCGGCTAACATGTCTTCAACCGCAGCAAATGCTTCTTCGTTGGTCATGGCAACGATTACACCTTTGCCCGCAGCAAGTCCATCGGCTTTAATGACAATCGGCGCACCTTTTTCTGTGATGTAGGCTTTGGCAGCATCGACTTCAGTGAACACATCATAAAATGCAGTTGGAATATTGTGGCGTTTTAAGAAATGCTTCGCGAACGCTTTTGAGCCTTCAAGCTGCGCTGCATATTGGGTTGGTCCCCAAATTTTTAAATCTGCCGCGCGGCAAGCATCTACCACACCGTTAACCAATGGTGCTTCTGGGCCAACAATAATTAATGCCACATTATTTTCTTTGGCAAAAGCAATAATGGCAGGATTATCTAAAATATTGAGTTCTACATTCAGACATTTGTTTTCTGTTGCAGTGCCTGCATTGCCTGGCGCAACAAAAACTTGGCTGACTTTTTCATCTTGCGCGATTTTCCATGCCAATGCATGTTCACGACCACCGCTACCCAAAACTAAAATATTCATCGGTTCATACTCCATGAATCGAAAAGTCACAAAGCCCGAAAGTTCAATTTTCAGGGCTTTGTAAAGTTATTTAGAACGTGTTGATTGTTATGTCTATCTTAATGGCGGAAATGACGCATGCCCGTGAAGACCATGGCAATGCCGGCTTCATCTGCTGCTGCAATCACTTCTTCGTCACGCATAGAACCGCCCGGTTGAATAATGCATTTAATGCCGGCTTTGGCTGCATTGTCAATTCCATCACGGAAAGGGAAGAATGCATCCGATGCCATAACAGCGCCTTCAACCACTAAACCTGCATGTTCCGCTTTAATTGCGGCAATACGTGCAGAGTTGATGCGGCTCATTTGACCTGCGCCCACACCAATGGTTTGACGGCCTTTGGCATACACAATCGCATTTGATTTTACATATTTTGCAACTTTCCATGCAAAAATAAGATCATCAATTTCTTGTTCCGTTGGTGCGCGTTTGGTTACAACTTTCAAGTCGGCTGCTTTAATCATGCCTAAGTCTTGATCTTGTACCAGTAAACCACCGTTCACACGTTTGTAGTCTAACTGTGCAGCACGTTCATCAATATTTGGTAAGCTACCACAGGTGAGTACACGAACATTTTTCTTCGCGCCAGTTACTTCAAGTACGCCGTCAGCAATGCTTGGTGCAATAATCACTTCTACAAATTGACGATCTACAATCGCTTGTGCCGTTGCAACATCTAACTCACGGTTAAATGCAATAATGCCACCAAAAGCAGATTCAGGATCGGTTGCATACGCTAAATCGTAAGCGGCTTGAATGCCGTCTAAAGATACCGCAACACCACAAGGGTTAGCATGTTTTACAATCACACAAGCAGGTTTTGCAAAAGATTTCACGCATTCAAGGGCTGCGTCTGTGTCGGCAATGTTGTTGTACGACAATTCTTTGCCTTGTAATTGTTTTGCCGTTGAAACTGACGCTTCTTTTGCCGTAGGGTCAACATAAAATGCTGCCGCTTGGTGTGGATTTTCGCCGTAACGTAAATCTTGTGCTTTGACCAATTGCGTATTAAACGTACGTGCAAAAGTATCTGCTTCGCCTTCAGTTTTGCCTACACGCGCACCAAGATAAGAGGCAATCATGCCGTCGTATTGTGCGGTGTGTTCAAAAGCTTTTACCGCTAAGTCAAAACGCGTTTCGTAAGACAACGCACCGTTTTGTTTTAATTCAGCAATTACGGTGTCGTAATCGGTCGCATTGACAATAATACCCACAGAAGCATGGTTTTTTGCCGCAGCACGAACCATTGTTGGTCCGCCAATATCGATGTTTTCAATAGCATCTGCCAATGAACAGTTTGGTTTTGCAACCGTTGCTGCAAATGGATATAAGTTGACAATCACTAAATCGATTGGGTCTATGTTGTGTTCTTGCATCACAGCTTCATCAACGCCACGACGCGCCAAAATACCACCGTGAATTTTTGGATGTAATGTTTTTACACGACCATCCATCATTTCAGGAAAGCCCGTGTGCTCAGACACTTCTACCACAGCAACATTATTGTCTTTTAACAATTTATATGTGCCGCCAGTCGATAGAAGTTCTACCCCTAAAGCTGCCAAGTTTTGAGCAAACTCAACAATACCAGTTTTATCAGAAACAGAGATTAATGCGCGTTTAATAGTCATGAGATATCAAGTCTTTAGATCAAAATAAATAGGCAAAAAAAATGCCCACGAAAACGTGAGCATTTTATCAATTATTCACTCATCAAACCGTGAGCTTTTAATTTTTTACGTAAAGTCCCGCGGTTAAGTCCTAAAATTTCAGCGGCGCGGGTTTGGTTGCCACGGGTATATTCTAAGACCACAGATAAAAGAGGTTTCTCCATTTCTGCTAACACCATGTCGTAAACCTGAGATGGTTGCTCACCTTGCAATTGTGCAAAATAATGGCGAACTGCGCGATCCACATGGATGCGAAGAGCAACATCAGATTGTGCAGTAAAAATAGGAGATTTGCTATTCATGCGTTTTTAATCCGAAATTAATCTATAACCACTTGGGTAAAGTGGTTTGAGTTTATAAAAGGCTAAAAAATGCAGATCTTATATTTGATAAGATCAACATTAAAAAATCAGTAGCTAGCTTGCCACAAACTTCTCGATTTGGCTAAAAAATAAGCGTAACAGTTATTTAAAAATTGTTACAGCCTTAAAATCAAAATAAAAAAAGCCACTCAATATGCAAAAAATACTTTATGCACATTCTGTAGACATTTAGTTATGGGATTTATATACGAGACGTTTGCGTAGCCAAGCTTTCGTGGCGCGTATAATACCATTGTCTAAAAAAAAATGAGTAAATTTGCTGCAAAAAAAAGTTAAATTTTATCGTTTTTTTGGATTGTTATTCATTTTAATATCTATCTTTTAGATTAAAGCCGTGAAACTGAGGCTTTTATCTGCAATCAATTTTAAAATTGTAAATATGATGTAATTTAGATCAAAGTTACTTTGCGTATTTTGACTCAATACGGATGGATTGAGAACTTGAAGATTGAATCGGAAGCTCGATCTGAAAGAGCAATTCTTGCTGTGGCTGAATTTTTTGCTGGGCAATTAAATGCAAGGGCAAATATTCATCAGGTTTAAACACAAATTGCTGTTCCTTTGCATTCTGCGCTTTAACAATAATATTTAAATTAGGATACAGCTGTGCCATTTGAGCGCTATTGCTGATCTGTCCAGTGATGCGCAGCAGATTCGGTTCATCTTGTTCTGTGCTCATAATTGTAGTGGTTAACGTGTGCTGCGTGAATGGCAAGGTCGAATGCAAATTTTCGCTACGCTCGATGAATTGTAGAATGAGAACAACAAATAAAAGGGTGCCAAGCCACATGTAAACAAAGGGCATGATGGGTTTGGGCTGACGCTGATTTAAGGGCAATTCTTTTACATGAAGCTGCTCTGTTGATGCTTGATCAAAAAAAGGCGGCTCGATATCTACAGCTTTGGCATTATTTAAATAGGTTTTAAAGTCGA
This sequence comes from Acinetobacter sp. MD2(2019), assembly GCF_035615615.1. NCBI lineage: Bacteria > Pseudomonadati > Pseudomonadota > Gammaproteobacteria > Moraxellales > Moraxellaceae > Acinetobacter > Acinetobacter sp. MD2(2019). The sequence continues at coordinate 171,232 of NZ_VTDU01000004.1, forward strand.
TATTTGATGCTGCGATGGTGCGATCAAAAATTTTTAAAGCGGCATTGTGTGAGGCTGGGCTGTTTAACTGTGGAGTTGCCAATATTGTGTCGGATTTAACCGGAAGCACCTGATTCATATTTTTAAGGCTTAAATAGTCATAAGCATTAAACTTGAATTGACAGCCTGTGCAGCATACTTGTCCATGCGAAAGCGAGAGCTGAATGGGCGACACCACGTAGCTACGAGAACACTTAGGGCATTGAACAAATATGTCTGACATAAGCTATGCCTAATCTTTAGTTAACTTGACGTTGACCAGAAATACGACACCAATTTTCTTCACGTTTTTCAATATTTAAAATGTCGAAGAACTCTTGATAAACTTCAGATACATCTGCAACTTGCTCATCAATAACACCTGCCAAAGCAAATTCGCCCGCAGGTTTAAGTAGTTTGGCAAATTCTGGTGCTAAAGCCATAAGCGGCGCTGCTAAAATATTTGCGACTAAAACATCTGCTTGTTGGTTTTTGAATTCACTATTGAATTCTTCTGGAAGTCCAACAAATAAACGGTCTAACACACCATTCAATTCTGCATTTTGTTTAGTTGCTAAAACTGCTTGTGGGTCAATGTCGGTTGCATAGACTTTTTTAGCACCAAGTAACAACGCAGCCACACCTAAAATGCCTGATCCACAACCGTAATCAATCACGATTTTATCTTTAAGATTGGTTTGTCCTAACCATTGCAAACATAGGAATGTGCTAGCATGGTTGCCTGTACCAAAGGCTAAACCTGGGTCGAGCTTAATATTTACAGCATCGGCTTCAGGGGGTTCTAGCCATTCTGGCACAATCCAAAATTTATTTGAAATTTCGATTGGCTCGTAATAATCCATCCACGCACGTTCCCAAACCTGATCTTCAAGTTCAGCCGAACGAATCGGTGCGTTTGGAATTTGGTTTTCTAAGAACTGGGTCAGCAATACTGCATCGACAGGTTCTTCGTCAGTTTGTTGGAAAATACCCGTCACAATGACTTTATTCCAAAGAGGTGTTTCCCCTGGAAGTGGTTCAAGCAATTCCTGATTTTCTGCATCATCTAAAGTGACACTGACTGCACCTAAAGATAAAAAGAGGGTTTCTGCAAAATCAACTTGTGCTTGATCAACAGTAATATGTATTTGTAGCCACTTCACGTAGAGATAACCTAAAAGAATTGTTTAGACCATTGTACGAGATCGTAGGAACTTGGGAAAGTGACAAAGCCGCAATAAAAATTCTCACGCTGTTTTTCGTACATGAGAATAATGCTTTCTCCATTAGTTACGGCGCTGTAGTAATTCTTTTCGGCTAAAGCCGCGAGAGAGCAGAATTTGAGTAATGCCTTGAATAATATCTTTATCTTCAGTGTTGGCTAAGGTTTGCAGCAATTGTTGGTTGGTTTTGCATATTCCATGATTGGCAATCCATGCCACATGATTTTTATGGGCATTACGCTCTGTATGTGTTGCGAATAATTTTTGCCAAACACGCATACCGACTTCTTCTATAAGCTAACATTGCTCGGAATATAATCGAAAAATTAAGAAATTCAAGCTGCGCATTTACTGTGTTTAATTCAAATTAAAAATGGGAAAAAGCTTTTTTTGTGAAATTTTCATGAAATACAAATAAATAAAACAGATGATGTTGTCTTAGTTTGTTACAAATAAAACGGTTTTTTAGCATGCTTCAATATCGCGCCCAAGCAATGTTTAAAAATTTCGATCATGCCTAAAGCTAAACAAGTCAGATAAATCGATATTCAATTCTTGAAGTACTCATGATACTGCGTGAAAATTTGAGGCTCATTTGCATCGACTCAATCAATAATTATTGAAACCTAAAATCGCCAAAAGTAAGCCATTGTGCAGTGCTTATTCTAAGAAAACATTTTATCTTCAAATAATTCGTAAAAAATGAAACTTATGCGTCTATTTTTATCAAAGATGGTATTAATTATGCATAGTTATTCTGAATAGTCTTGATGGTGTGAAAACGTGCGTTTATTTCATTTGTTGTATAAAAATACTGAATTGAATTAAATACTTGAAAGCTTTATCAATCGGCGGTATGTCTCGATTCTTGAATCGTATATGATACAAATAATTTAAAATTTCTTGAAAATGGTAGGCTTAGATGAAAAAAGAAAGTTGGTTTAATACGTGGAAGCCTTATACGGGGAATTTAGAAACAACACCGGTGGCCATGAATGAATATTTGCCGATGGGGCAGAGCATTATTTTAGGTGCACAACATGCATTTGCCATGTTTGGTGCAACAGTGCTCGCGCCATTGCTGATGGGATTTGATCCGAGCTTAACCATGTTGATTACCGGCATTGGAACCATTTTATTCTTCTTAATTACTGGTGGCCGTGTTCCAAGTTATTTGGGTTCAAGTTTTGCTTTTATTGGCGCAGTTGCTGCGGTGACCAATTATAGCGGCGGTGGAATTAATCCAAATATTCCGATTGCTTTGGGTGGAATTATTGTTTGCGGAATCGTCTATGCGCTGATTGGTTTGATTGTGATGCGATCAGGCACTGCATGGATTGAAAAATGTTTACCGCCAGTGGTTACTGGCGCGATTGTCATGATCATTGGTCTAAATTTAGCACCTGTAACTATTAAAGGCGTTTCATCGAATAGTTTCGATACATGGATGGCTTTAGTCACGGTATTTTGTATTGGCAGTATTGCTGTTTTTGCCCAAGGGATGCTGCGCCGTTTGTTATTACTTGTCGGCTTAATCCTCGCATATTTTATTTATTTTATGCTTGCGAATGTCTTTAATTTAGGTACACCAATTAACTTTGCACCGATTGCCAACGCCGCGTGGTTTGGCATCCCCACCTTGTATTCACCTGTTTTTACAACACATGCGATTTTAATGATTAGCCCTGTTGCAATCATCTTAATTGCCGAAAATTTAGGACATTTTAAAGCGGTCAGCGCCATGACAGGTCAAGATATTTCACCGTATATGGGCCGAGCTTTTTTTGCAGATGGTTTATGTACCTCGTTGTCTGGCATGGTGGGTGGAACGGGTATGACCACGTATGCTGAAAATATTGGTGTTATGGCAGCCACTAAAATTTATTCAACCATTGTATTCGTTTTTGCGGGTATATTCGCAATTCTACTGGGTTTGTCACCAAAGTTTGGCGCGTTAATTAGTACTATTCCTGTGGCTATTTTAGGTGGGGCGTCTATCGTGGTTTTTGGTTTAATTACCATTGCGGGCGCGCGTATTTGGATAAACAATAAAGTTGACTTTAGCCAAAATGGCAATATGCTGGTTGCAGCAATTACCGTCATTATGGGTACAGGGAATTATTCTATTCATTTGGGCGGATTCGATTTAGGCGGTATTGGTACAGCAACATTTGCAGCCATCTTATTAAATCTGGTATTTAATCGCACTGCTAAAAAGGCGTAATGCTGTAGAAGTCAAATCAACGAATCATCTAAGATATTCAAAAGCCGATGTAAATATCGGCTTTTTGGTGGTGTTTCAAAAAGTATGCTGAAATAAAAAAACAGGTAAGAATTTGATACTATAGAGAAATGCTAATCACTCTACACATCAAATGTCCTACCTGCCTGAGCGACAGTATAAAGAAAAATGGCATAAAAGTGGATGGTAAACAAAATTACCAATGCAAAATATGTAAACGTCAGTTTATCGGTGATCATGCA